>JAJAZB010000283.1 GCA_026785975.1 Cytophagaceae bacterium
CATATCGAATGCCAGGGCTTTCTTATAAAACCATTTGCTGAGTCAAAAACTGGATTAGTGTCCCTGTCTGGCGCAAGTTTAGCGTAGCGTAACTTGTGCCTACCTTTTTGGCAGTTTGCAACTGCCGGTCACTCCGATTGTCCAACCTCTGCGACGGCTGGACGGCTAACACCCGGAGTTTGTAACTCCCCTCTCTCAACTATCTTCCCTTGCGACGCCGGAAATTGATAGGAAATTCCTGGAAATGCAAGAACCTACTGATTTTCGTAACCTTGCTGCCCAATTTCCCGAAAGACCTTACCTGGGTCAGCTATCCTATTTTATTGACCAACAACTGAAGGCCCTGACTTTGATAGCGCGGGAAGTTGCGATCAGCGCTAATCAGCGTTAGTTTATCAGCGATGGCTTGACAGATGAGCAGGTGATCGAAAGGGTCTTTGTGAATGGCTGGGGTGGCTAAATGATAGAGTTGCTTGAGGTGCTTAGGCTTGACGGTTAGTAAGCGGATGCCGTACGCATCCTGCAACTCGAAGAGCAACGTATCGATGTCGGCGGGAAGGGTTAGTTTGCCCGTTTTTGCTTTCAAAATCAGTTCACGAACGCTTTCCCTACTGGGGTAAAACTCGTGGGATTCCTCGGCCAAAATGGCTTTAACGGCAGGGTCAAGTTTAGGGTTATCAGTCAGAGTCCAGATGAGGATGTGCGTATCGAGCAGATACTTCATTTACCGGCAATTGTCTTTTTGAGGTCCTCATTCCAGCAATCATCGGTCTCGACGATAAGGCCCTTGTACTTGCCAAAAGCCGCTTTCAGGTTTGATTTCGGCCTGGGTTTATCCGACGCGGTTTTGGTAGATTTGGTTGCGGTTTTCATCGTTGTATGCGTTCTATTCGCGAAGATAACGCAAAAAAGGTACGTATCGTTACCTCCTTTCTGCGCTGTTATTAGCGATTAGGCCAAAGTTATTCTGGCGATACGAGCAACCTACTTCAGAAAAGAAGCGTCGGGTGGAAAAATAGTCGGCTTATGATAAATTCACAATGGATTAAGCAGGACCCTCTACATTTGCCTGCGTATTTCTGACTACGGCCATGATCCGAATACCGTTTGCGTTGCTCCTTCTGCTATCCGCTGCCCTCTTCGCCTTCCGGGAAGATGACCCCAAAAAGCCCGAGGCCAATCGCTTCACGCCCGTGGTGCTGACGCCCGAAGGCGCACTCGACGAGCCGATGGCCTTTGAAGTGCTCAAGGATGGCAGCGCCTACGTGATTGAACACCGGGGCGGGTTCAAAAAGTACGACCCGATTACCCAAACCGTGCGCCTGATCGCCACCATTCCGGTGTACCCCGAACACGAGCAGGGGCTGGTGGGCTTTACCCTCGACCCGAATTTTGTCAAAAACCACTGGATTTATCTCTACTACGCCCACCCAACCGAGAGCAAAATGATGCTGACGCGTTGGGATTTGGTCAACGACAAACTCATCGAAAACTCCCGGAAGGTGCTGCTCAATATCCCCGTCGACCGCGAAGGGACCAACCACACCGGCGGCGGAATGACCTGGGATGCGCGGGGGAATCTCTACCTGACCGTCGGCAACAACAGCGGCAACTCCTACTTTTCGCAGACCGACGAACGACCCGGCCACCAAAAAGGCGACGATCAGCGCGGGGCGGCCAACACCAACGATTTGCGCGGCAAAATCCTGCGGATTCATCCCACAACGGACGTTGCCACAACGGACGTTGCGGAGTCCAATGGGACTTATTCGATTCCCGAGGGAAATTTGTTCCCGAAAAGTACCCCCAATGGCAGCGGCCAACCGACCCGCCCCGAGATTTACGTGATGGGTACGCGCAACGCCTGGCGCCCATCCATCGACAGCCAAACGGGTTGGTTGTACTGGGGTGAAATCGGGCCGGATGCCGACAAGGATACCGAAAATGGCCCCCGGGGTTACGACGAATTTAATCAGGCCCGCAAACCCGGCTTTTTTGGCTGGCCCTACTTCATCGGCGACAATTACGCCTACCCGAAGTACGATTACGCGACCAACAAACCGGGGCCAAAACCAGCCCCGGATGCCCCCGTCAATACCTCCCCGAACAACACCGGCCTCAACCAACTGCCCCCCGCGCAGCCCGCTTTTATTTACTATCCGTACGCGGTTTCTGAAAAATTCCCGTTGGTCGGTTCCAGCTCGCGGGCGGCCATCGGCGGGCCGGTTTACCGCCGGGCGGACTTCCCGAATCCCAAGCGCCCGTTTCCGGCGTACTACGAAGGCAAATGGCTGGCCGCCGACTTGTCGCGGTTTTGGATCATGGCGATCCGCATGGATGCCAACGGCAACTACCAGTCGATGGAACCCTTCGCGCCCGACTACCACCCCCGGCAACCCATCGACCTCAAATTTGGCCCCGATGGTGATCTGTACGTGTTGGAATACGGCGGAAGTACCAGTCGCTCGCCGCTGGAGGCGCGTCTGGTGAGGATTGAGTACAACGCGGGCAACCGCAAGCCGCTGGTTCATGCCTCGGCCAGCAAGCGGGGCGGGGCAATTCCGCTTAGGGTCACGCTGACCTCGGCGGGCACTAAAGATTACGACGGCGATGCCCTGACCTACGAATGGAAAGTGACCACGCCGGGAAGTGCCCCACGAACATTCCGAACGGCCAACCCGGTCGTCACGTTCGACAAAGCCGCCGTGTACACCGCCACGCTGACGGTAACGGATGCGAAGGGCGCAAAAAACAGTCAGGCTATTAAAATCGTCGCGGGCAACGAACCGCCCGTGGTGAGTCTGGCCCTCGGCGGCAATACCAATTTCTTTTTTGCCAATAAACCCATTTCGTACCTCGTGGACGTAGTCGACAAAGAAGACGGTCGTCTAAACGCTAAAATCGACCCGGCGCAGGTTGCGGTCAGCATCGACTACGCCTCGCCCGGCTTCGATTTTGTGGACATCGTCCTGAATCAGCAGCGCGTCGATGCCTCCACCCGGTTTGCGGTGGCCAGGGCCATGATGCGCAAAAGCGATTGCAACACCTGCCACAACACCACGGCCAAAGGCGTGGGGCCGTCGTTCAGGCAAATTGCCCGAAAGTACCAGGCCGAGCCGGACGCGCAAGACCGTTTAGCCGGGAAAATCAGAAACGGTGGGGCGGGGGTTTGGGGACAAACAGCCATGCCTGCCCACCCGACCCTCACGCCCAACGACACCCGGACAATGGTCGATTACATCCTGAAGATCGAAACCAAGACCATCAGCACGCTTCCCGTCGAGGGCACCTACACGACCCGTATCCCCGAGGGCGACGCCGGGAAGGGAACCTACATTCTGCGGGCGGCCTACACCGACCGGCCGACTAACGTACCCGCCCAAACGTCCGAGGCGGTCGTGATTCTGCGCAGTCCGCAATTGATTCCCACGGAGGCCGACGTGATTCAGGGAGCCGTCCGCGATCAGTTGGACGAATACACATTTTTGACCACCAAAGCCAATTCCTACATCGGCTTCAAAACCATCGACCTGACAGGGATCAAACAGGTAGAATTTCGCCCCAACTGGCATTTGTACGACATTTATCTGGGCGGATTCGTTGAAATCAGGCTCGATTCGCCCACTGGCGAAGTTCTGGCAAAAACGGAGATCAGGGAAGAGCAGTTCAACATCAAGAAGATGCCCGGCGGCATGAATAATTTCTGGGCGGGCCTGAATGGAAAGGATAAAAACTCGAAGACGATCCCGTCGAAAGTGGCCCTGAAAGCGGTTAGCGGTGTGCATGACTTGTATTTTATCTTCAAAAACGAGAAGGCCACGGCCAACCAAGCACTGTTCCCACTGTCCTCCATTACGTTTTATGATGAAGTTAACTAAGGTCTTTCAGCTCCTCAAACGAGCCAGCCTCCCAGCCCTATCATTGCTCGTCGGGGGTACTTCCTTGCTTTTTGCCCAGGAACCCGCGTACACCAACCGCATCGGCATGGAGTTCGTGTTGATCAAACCGGGGCGGATGGTTGTCGGGAAATTCGAGCCGACCTACCCGAAACCGAGCGCGGCATCGACCCGGAGCGAGCCATCATCCTGGGCAGCAGACGACTTCCAACGCGCGGAACAACTGGCCAAACGCGATGCCACGCCCGGCTTTCCGGTCGAGATCAAACGACCGTTTTACATCGGGAAATTTGAGGTCACCCAGGCGCAGTGGAAGGCGGTGATGAGAACCAATCCCGCCGTCTTCCAAGGCGATAAAGTTACGGATGACGCCGATAAACACCCCGTCGACAACGTCACCTGGGCGGATGCGCGGGCGTTTATCCGAAAGCTCAACCAGTTGGAAAAAGGGAACGTGTACCGCCTGCCCACCGAGTTTGAGTGGGAGTACGCCGCCCGCGCCGGGGCCACCGACGACATCGCCTGGGCGGAAATTCGTCAAGCGGCCAAACTGGGTACGACGACCACGCAGGCGGTCGGGCAGAGCAAGCCCAACGCCTGGAGTTTATACGATACCCTGGGCAATGTGTGGGAGTGGGTGCAGGATGTTTACAACGAGAAACTCTTTGCCGACCCGGTGCCTCCGCGCTCCGGCAAGCAGCACGTACTCAAAGGCGCTTCCTTCGTGGGCGACGTGAAAAACGCCACCTACCTCACCCACGCCGCCGGGCCGGGCAATGGCTGGGATGTCGGCTTCCGGGTTGTTTTGGAGGTGAAATAGGCGATCCTGAAGTAGAGTTGATGAGAGTTGACAACTTTTTGAAAGTTGTCAACTCTCTAAATTGAAAACCCATGTTTTTACGAGTAATTCTCTTGCTTACTCTAATTACCCGATTGGCCCAGGCCCAGATTCCCGCAGGCTTCACGCCGCTTTTCAACGGCAGAAACCTACAAGGCTGGCATACCAGTCGAACTTCACATCAGGGCACGACGGGTAATTTTTACGTTGGAAACGGCGCGATTACCCTGAAGCAACAACCCTACGGACAAGGCGGTGTTTTGTTGACCGACCAGAAATACCGGAATTTTGAACTGTACCTCGAAGTGAAACTGGATTCCTTCTGCAACGGGGGCATCTTCCTCCGATCCACCGAAAGCGGGCAAGCCTACCAGATTGAGTTGGCGATTCCCGGCGGCCTGGGCGATTTGCTGGGCGAACAACTACGAATCAGCCAGGGTGCCAAAGCGACCAACGTGGAAAAGGTTTGGAAGAACGGTTGGAACGCGTTCCGAATCCGAATGGAAGGGGCCGTACCCCGGATTACCCTCTGGATCAACGACGAAGAAATGTACAGCGTCGCCCAGCCCAAAAACGACGCTATCGCCGGGGCCACCGAGGGCCTGATTGGCCTGCAAGCCCACTGGTCATCGACGTACTCGCCTGCGGCCAAAGCCTTCAGCATGGCCGGTTCCTGGAAACCCGGCGCGGCGCACCGCTTCCGCAACGTGGCGATCAAGCGATTGGATTAAACGCGTTTAGGCCGCAACCTCCGGCGCGGCGGCGTTCAGTGCCGTTCAACATCAGCAGTTGACTAAATTGGTTCATTCTACCTATTTTGCCACCAAATAACGACCAACCAACCATGCAAACCATCCTCGGCGCGGGCGGCACCATCGGCAAAGACCTCGCTAAAACCCTCCCCTCGTACACCGACCGCATCCGGCTGGTGAGTCGGAATCCCCAAGCCGTAAACCCTGGCGACGAACTCCTCCCGGCTGACCTCACGGATGCCGGAGCCGTTGGCCGCGCCGTGGCGGGTTCAGATGTCGTCTACCTGACCGTCGGCTACGACTACAACACCAACGTGTGGCGTGAAAAATGGCCCGCCACCATGCGTAACGTCATTGCCGCCTGCCAGCAACACGACGCGAAGTTGGTGTTCTTCGACAACATTTATATGTACGACCGGGACCACCTCAGTCCGATGACCGAAGAAACGCCCATCCGACCCACCAGCAAAAAAGGCGAGGTGCGGGCCGCCATCGCCGGGATGCTCACGGAGGCCCTGAACGCCGGAACGCTGACGGGCCTGATTGCCCGCGCTGCTGATTTCTACGGCCCCGGCAACGCCAAAAGTGTGTTGGTTGAAATGGTGGTGAAGAATCTGAAAAAAGGCAAAGCCGCCAATTGGTTTGCGAGTTTGGATTACGTCCACAACTTCACCTACACCCCCGATGCCGCCCGGGCTACCGCCCTGCTTGGCAATACCCCCGACGCCTACGGGCAGGTATGGCACCTGCCCACGCATTCGCAACGCCTGACGGGGCGACAATGGGTGGAATTATTTGCCAACGAATTGAACGTGAAGCCCAAAGCCAGCGTGTTGCCCCTTTGGATGCTGAGTGCGTTGGGATTGTTCGTGCCGATTATGAAGGAACTTCGCGAAATGGGCTATCAATACGACCGCGATTATTTCTTCGACAGCAGCAAGTTCAACAACCGGTTCGACTTCGTGCCTACTTCGCCCGCCGAGGGCGTTCGGGAAACAGCGCGGGGGAACTGACGAGAGGTCAATGAACCTGCCCGCACC
>JAJAZB010000284.1 GCA_026785975.1 Cytophagaceae bacterium
CAGGGAACAACCAAGTTGGGTGAAGATTTGACCGCACCCTACGCCTTCACCTGGAGCAACGTGGCGGCGGGCAGCTACGCACTGACGGCCAAAGCCACCGATAACGCCGGGGCGACGAGCACTTCAGCAGTGGTGAACGTGACGGTGACCGCGCCCGCCAACCAGTCGCCGAGCGTAAGCCTGACATCCCCGGCCAACAATGCCAGTTTCACCGCTTCGGCCAGCATTGCGCTATTGGCCAACGCCAGCGACGGGGATGGCAGCGTTTCTAAAGTGGAGTTTTTCCAGGGAACAACCAAGTTGGGTGAAGATTTGACCGCACCCTACGCCTTCACCTGGAGCAACGTGGCGGCGGGCAGCTACGCACTGACGGCCAAAGCCACCGATAACCTGGGCGCAATGACTACGTCGGCGACGATCAACGTGACAGTTAACGGAGGCGGGCCGGTGGCCGACATCAGCGGCCCCGACTGCGCGAACACCAACGCCGTGCTGACGTATGAACTCAGTGCCGCCAACCGGGCGAACGCTACGAGCTACTCCTGGTGGTGTACCGGTTCGACGGCCAGCCTTGCTTCCCCGGCGGGCCAGCCCTACAAAACCACGATCGACTTTGGCCCCTGGTTCAGCGGCGGGCAGGTCTGCGTGGGAGTCGGCTACTCCGCCGCGCCCTGGCACAAGCAATTTTGCAAAACTGTAGGCCGTTGCACCGCCCGCCTCAGTGCCGAAGTTTGGGAAGAATTGCCTACAAATCCAGTCTTTCCCAACCCCACGCCCGAAGGCTTCACCTTCGTGGCCGACCACCCCGTGCGCAGCCTGCGCGTACTCGACCTGTTGGGCCGTGAACACGTCAGCGCCGGGGTGCTTGAAATGGGCCAGCGCGTGAATTTTGGCGAACGCCTGGAAGCCGGAAGCTATACGCTCCGCATCGAATATACCGACCAAACCCGCCGGACGGTGAAGCTGATGAAGACGGGGCGATGAGAGGGGACTGGCCCTTCCGAAAATACTCGTTCGAAATGCCCCCAACCCCCTAAAAGGGGGCTTAAACAGCCTGGAAGAATCTGCCATAAAAAGCCCTCTTTCGGAGGGCGGGGAAGCCCGTTCGTGAAAACTCCCTAAACCCCACCCCGAGTACTCGGGGTGGGGCGGGCAAGTATCACGGGCTTTAGCCCTGACCCACCAAGCCCAGGTCGTACGTCAAAATTTGGGTACACGCCGTTTGGGGTACCAAACACCGGGAGCCACTGCTGACCCAATCGGTCAGAACCGAGCTTTTCAGGCACATTCGCGAGAATGCCCGTGTCAAGGAAATCTACCTGGATTTTATCAATGGCGTGGACGATCACGCGACGCCTTATTCGCGCTAAACGCTAACATGAGCATTGCCAAAATGATGCAACTCATCAAAGGCGAATCGTCGTTTTGGGCGAACAAAGAAGGGCTGTTGCCGAACGCCCCTCTCGAATGGTCGCAGGAGTATTTTGCCGTGTCCGTCAGTGAGTCGCAGGTTGAACGCGTACAGGAATTACATCCGCAACCAGGAGGAGCATCATCGTCAGAAGACGTTTGCCGGGGAATGCACGGAATTCCCGGAGAAATACGGATTCACGCGCATTAAGGGCTAAAGCCCGTTGGGTGGATTGCCACTCGGCCCCACCCTGAAGAGCGGGGTTTGGGGAGGAAAACGTGCTCTGCCGTCGTGGGCAGTATCCGCGCCGACCGGAGCTTAATTGTGTATTTTGACTTTTCCTACCGGTCGGACCCTGAGTTACTCGGGGTCCGACCGGTATTGTTTTGTGCCGCTTCCTGACCCGGTTAAGCCTTCTCGCTTAAGTCGGTCCGTTCTCATTTGAAACGAGATAGAAAAAATAAATCGTGGTCGATAACCTCAGCAGGCCGGGGGCGATACACAGGAAAAGCAACATTCATTTTGATTTCCAACCTCCTAAACGTCTACTGCCATGAAAGCTGTCTTTGCCCTAACCGGACTCCTGTTCTTCACCCTGTTGGGACTTCAAACCCAAATCACCCTGTTCGAATTGAAACTGGAGTTTCAGGTCTATTTTGAACTGAACTACCACCAGGGAAGGATCGGCCAGAACGAGCATCAGCCGGAAAATAATCAGTATCAAGCCAGCAACATCTCTCACTTAAACTCGAAATTATACGACAAGGTCGGAATGGGTGCAGCGAAAATCTGGAGTTGATACGCTTTGGTAGCGCGGTTTTCGGTGCGAAAAAAGACGGAGTACGCGTTTTTACGCCCGTACAAATTATACACGGTAAACGTCCAGTGACCCTGCCAACGGCGATCTTTCATGCTGGGGCTGTAGATATTCCACGAAAAATCGAGGCGGTGGTAGGCCGGAATGCGTTCCTGGTTGCGTTCGTTGTAGTACGGGTAAATCCGGCCCTGATAGCCGATGTAGCCCTCCGGCGCGGTGTAGGGCCGTCCGCTGCTGTAAGCAAACGTGAACGAAAAACTGTGGTGCTTGCCCTGGTTGATGTTGAGGCTGGCGTTGAACGTATGCGGACGGTCGTAGTTGGCCCGGTACCAGTCGCCGCCGTTGATGCGCTCGCGAAAACTGGCTCCCTGATCGACCTGGTTGAAGGTCCGGGCGAAGGTGTAGTTGACCCAGCCGGTGAGTTCGCCTTTCTTTTTGGCCAACATCACTTCCAAACCGTAGGCCTTGCTGCGGCCCTGCAAAAGTTGCGTTTCGGGGTAGGGTTGGAGCAGGAAATCGGCACCGGGTTTGTAGTCGATTACGTTTTGGGTCGTGCGCCAGTAACCCTCCAGCGTGAGTTCGTAAATGTTTTCGTTCAAATTCTGGAACCAACCCGCCGAGAGTAACTGGCTGATTTGCGGGCGGATGTGCTCGTCGCTGGTTTTCCAACGGGCGGTGGGCAGGGGCGTCGTCGTGTTGGTTACTACTTGCAAATACTGCCGCATGAGGTTGTAGCCAAATTTGACCGAGGCGTTGGGACCCACCGAGTAGCGAATGCCCAGGCGTGGCTCGAAGCCGCCGTAGCGGTGGGTCACCTGTCCGGCGCCATAGCGCACGGAATCGATTACGGATACTTCATCCACGGACTCGCCCGTGGCGTAACGGCGCACCAAACCCGGCCCGAGGTTCATGAAATACGAATACCGCAACCCCGCCGACACGGCCAGATTGGGCGTGAGACTCATCTCGTCGTCGGCGTGAATGGCGAGTTCAACGGCGTTTTCATTGGGCGTTTTCTGATAATTCACGCTCGGACTGCTGCCCGGCAGGAGTTCACCCGGATTGAGCCGGTAGTGCGTGGCGTTGACGCCCACTTCGGTTTTATGGTCTTTCCACTGGTAGTTGAGGTTGGTCTTAAACTGTCGTTGCAACAAGCCTTGCTGTAGCACGACTTTGTTGGACGAGTTCAACTCGGGCGATAAAATCTTGGGCACGTAACTGGCCACGATGGCCGTGGTCTGGAGATTGAGGCGGGAGTTGATCGCCAGAAACCACCGCGCCATGCCGTTGAGAGTTTTGTGGTCGTACTGCGTCGAGGTGGCGTTGATGTTGGCCAGACTACCCAGCAGCGAAGTCTGGAAAAAGTCTTTGCTCCAGTACCCCGACACCGTAAACGTGTTGCGGTCGTTGGCCCGCCAAAACAATTTCGCGGCGGCATCGCCAAAGTTGGCCTTGATGTTGTTGAGCCGCTTGGAGGCCAGTGGCAACAGGAAATCATTGAACGCGCCCCGGCCCGATACCAGCAAAGCCATTTTTCCCTTCACAATGGGAATTTCAGCAGTCAACCGATTGGAGACCAGACTGATACCTCCGGTCAGTTGAAACTTCTCCAGGCTGGGGTTTTTCAGGGCGATGTCGAGCACCGAGGCCGCCCGACCGCCGTAGCGGGCGGGTACGTTGCCTTTGTACAAATCCAACCCGCTGACGGCATCGGGCGGGAACGCCGAAAACAACCCGAACATGTGGGTAGGATTGAAGATGGGCATATCGTCGAGTAGAATCAGATTCTGGTCGGTGGTGCCCCCGCGTATGTTAACCCCGTTGGCGGCCTCGCCCACGCTGCTCACGCCAGGCAGCATTTGCAGCCCCCGCAAGATGTCGACTTCCCCCATGGCCGAGGGTAGTTTTTGCAAGGTTTTAATGTTAATCTGGCTCACGCCCAACAAGGGTTGCCGGATAGTGCGGTCGAAGCCCTTGCTGGTCACCACGACTTCCTCCAACTGGCTCGATACCGTACCCAGGCGCACGTCGAGGCGGGCATCGCGCTGGATGTTCATCACCACCCGGAAGGGTACGTACCCCACGTGCCGCACCACCACAATACGCGGCCCCGACGTGACGGTAATGGCAAAGCGCCCTTCGGCGTCGGTGTAGGTACCCGTCACCGATTTGTTGTAATCAACGACAATAGCCGCCCGGACGAGGGGTTTACCATCGGTCGAATCACGCACCACGCCGCTAAGCGTGTAGCCGTAGGTCATTTGGGCGGAGGCACGGTGCCCGAGCAAGGCCAGGGCAGTCAGGAAGAGGAGAAGTCGGTTCATGCAATTGTAAAGGGAATAATCGTCGGGGGTTGAAGGTTGGTAAAAAACAAGATTCATTGACGCCAGCCCTCCGGTTGGGTGGCCGTCCGGGTGTCGCTGGGAATGCAAAGCGCCGTGGGCGGACGAAAGCCAAACGGGGTTCTGACAAACGGCTCGGGAATCGGCGCACGGTTTCCGTTCTGGGCTTGAAACAGCCCCAACGGAGTCCCGGTGGCGTTTTTTCGGTCGAGCCAGTAGCGGCTGGTACTCACGGCACCCACCGTAAAATAACCCACCACAATCTCACGCTCATTGGCGAGGTTACGTACGTTGCCAATGAGTGGAACCGGCGGGGTATCGGCCAGCCCGCCATTGGCCTGGGTTTGGGCCTGAAACAACTGGTAATAACGGTAGGCCTCGGCGGTCAGCGCTTGCTGACGAATCTCGACCAACGCACCCTGAGCCTGATAGTACGGAATTTGCCCCGCTCGCCGCCCGATGATGGGTTGTCCGTTGGAAAAGCGGTCGGCGAAAACATTGATGTCCCGACTGAAGAACAGATCCCAGCACTTGAAGCGGCAATTGTAATCGTACCAGTGTGGCGGAACCGCGTTGGGGTAGGAGAAAGGCGCATTGCTGCCGCACGCATTTTCGCCGATCAGCACGGTACCCTGGCAGGAGTGGCACCAGTCCTGCCGTTCCCAGAGCGTCCAGGTCCAGCGGTAAAAATTACGGGCATCCGCCGGATCCTGCGTGTCGATGTACAGGTCGTGGGTCGGTATAAAATACTCCCGTTGCGCGTCGGCAATGCCCTGCGGATTAAACTGATCGTACACCTTGTTCAGGGGTGGCACGGTTTGCATCGTTTCCACCGTCGACTCGTAGCGTTGGCCTCCCGGCGTCGTGAAGCGCAACTGATATTGGTCGCCGATCCGTCCCCGGTAGCCCTCGGGCAATTCGTACGAACCTAGGGTAGTCTCGCGCAGGGAAATCGCCGCGCCGTTGACGAGGACCGTCACCTTAGCACCGGTCATGGGTTCTTCCACAAATTCATTGAAGGGCTTGGCCAGCGAGCGCACCAGCCGCACAAACTGACGTTCGGCCTGGTCGGTTATCGAGGCGTCTACCACGAGAATCTCGCCTTCGAGGTTGAGATTCGGGTCGTATTCTTCGACACACCCCTGCCCACCCATCAGCAAAGCGCCAAAAAGAAGGAGTCGAATCGTGCGAAAGTTTGTTGATGTCATGCGGCGTTTTTCAAAATAACTCTAATTCAGCGCCAGCCCTCCGGCTTGATGGGCGTGCGGGTGTCGCTGGGTACGCAACGGGCCGGTGGCGGGCGCAGTGGGAATGGCGTGGCCGGTTCGGGATTGGGCGCGTGGCCAAACAAGGTCAGCAGCAGGCCGATGCCCGTGCCCGAGGTGTTCCGGCGGTCGAGCCAGTAGCGCACACCCGACACCGACGAAGCCGAGAAGTACCCCACCACATTTTCGCTGCTGACGTCGAGGCTGCGCACGTTGCCGACGATGGGCGAGGGCGGCGTATCGGCCAGGCCACCGGTGTTCTGGGTTTGGTCCTCAAATAGTTTGAAATAGCGGTAGGCACCCGGCGTGAGGGCATACTGGCGAATTTCAACGAGCGCGGGCTGCCGGTGGTAGAGGGGAATTTTAGCGACCAGCCGCCCGGTGAGGGGCCGGCCATTGCCGTACACATCAGCAAACAGGTTCAGTTCCACGCCCCGGATGATGTCCCAGCAGGGTGAGATGCAGTCGTAATCGAAAAAATTGTTGACGGGTAAGGTGTTGTCGGTTCGGCAATTTCCATCGCCCGTGAGGTCGTTGGTCGAGATAAAAATTCCCCGTTGGCAGGAAGCGCAGTACACCTGTTGTTCCCAGAGTGTCCAGCGCCACTGGTAGAAATTGCGCTCATCGGCTGGGTCCTGGGTATCGATATAAATCAGGTTGGCCGGGGTAAACCGCGTCCGCTCAGCATTAGCAATGCCCTGACTGTCAAAGGCATCGTACACCTTCCCGATTTTTGGGCCCGTTGGCATGGTTTCCACCGACGATTCGTAGTGTTTGCCGTCGGGCAGTTGAAAGCGCAACTGGTAGCGGCTACCCGCCTGGCCCCGGAAGCCCTCGGGGAGTTCATACGTGCCGGGCGTTACGATGCTCTCGTTCAATTTGATCCCCGGCGTCCCGTTGACGAGTACTTCCACCTGGGCACCCCTCACCGCGACGGTGGATGCGAAATTGCGGTTGAACACGCGCGACCGGCCAATTTTAACCGTCTGTTTTTCGGCAATATCCGTAAGCACGCCATCCACCACCAATACTTCAGCCGTCAGCGTGAGTTTGGGTTCGTAGGGATCGACGCAGGCGGACAAACCCAGCAGCAAAGCGCCAACCACGACCATGGATTTTCGTAAAAAAGGGAGAGAAAGCATGAAAACGGGTTCTGAGCAAAAAACGGAGGCACAAACTACCGATAGTTCAGTTGGGCACCAACGGCCCTGCTCGCGGGATAAATGGGATTGATCGCAAAATTTGCTCTGCTATTTTGGCCAACCCACTGGTTTAAAGGGCGTACGGCCCTCGCCGGGTACACAGACCGCCGTCGGTGGACGGAGGGCACTGGGAGGTTCGGGATTGGCCGGGCGGTTGTTGAGTCCGACGAATAAATTGATGGGTAGTCCGCTGACATTTTGCCGGTCGAGCCAGTAACGCACCGAGGCGACCGACGAAGCCCCGAAATACCCCGTTACCTTATCCTGCTCGTCGGTTCGGTTGCGCACGTTGCCCAGGAGTGGCGCGGGCGGGGTGTCGGCCAGGCCACCCGTGTTCTGGCTTTGATCCTGGAGGAGCTTGAAATACCGGTACGCTTCCCGGCTCAGGGAGGACTGCCGGATTTCGATCAGCGCACCCAGATTCTGATAATATGGAATCGTGGCGACCAGCCGACCCACCACCGGGCGGCCCTTGGAGTACGCGTCGTCGAACAGATTGACGTCCAGATTCCGAATAATTTCCCAGCACGAACCCAGGCAATTATAATCGTAAAGATTACTGGGTAGCAGCGAGCGGGTGGTCTGGCAACTCCCCGACAAGGCATTGGCACTCAGGTTATAAATTCCCTGCTGGCAGGTTGCACACCAGGTTTGCTGTTCCCAGAGCGTCCAATTCCAGCGGTAAAAATTACGCGCATCCGCCCGGTCCTGGAAGTCAATGTAGATCAGATTGGCGGGTAGCGCCCGCGTTTTTTCAATGTTGACGACCCCCGCCGCGTCAAAACGATCGTACACTTTTCCAATGGGAGGCACCCCCGGCATTACCTCGACGGACGACTCGTAACTCTGGCTTCCAATCTGAAAGCGCAACTGGTAACTACTGCCCACTTTTCCCCGAAAATCATCGGGTGCTTCATATTGACCTTTGACGGTGCCCTCCCGCAAGGCGATCAGCGTCTGGCCGTTGACCAGAATCTCCGCGCGGGCACCCTCCACGGGTATCGTGGCCGGGATACCGTTGAATAGTTGGGCGCGGGCGATTTTCACGACCTGTTTTTCGGGTAAATCCGTCACGGTACCATCCACAACGAGCAGAACGGCATCAGTGACGAAGTTCCCTTCGTAAGGCGCTACGCAGGCGGACAAACCCAGCAGCAGGATACCAACGACGATAGATTTTCGTGAGGAAAGAAAAGAAAGCATGAAACCTGGTTCAGAGAATCGAGCGAAGGCGCAAATTACGGATAGTTCGGGTAGGCACCAACGGCCTTGCTCGCGGGATAACTGGGATTGGTCGCAAAGTCAACCCGGAACCCGTTTATTCATCGGCCAGGGTTTGCGAAATATTGATGCGGTAAATGCCCAGCGAAGGTAGCGCCGCCGCCAGCAGACCAATCAGCACCGTGCCCACCAGCAGCCAGCCCTCCTCGGGCAACAGCGTAAGGGCGTTGAGGTCGTAGTGGAAATTGTCCTCGACGTTTCGGCCCAGAATCCCCAGACCCAACCGGCTCAGCAGAATTCCCGCCGCGAAACCAATCAGGCTAATCATCAGCCCTTCGAGCAGGAGAAGCAGAAACAATTTTGCCCGCGTTGCCCCCATCGAAAGCATCAGGGCCATTTCGTAGCGACGCTCTTTCAAGGAATTGTAAAGCGAAACAAACACGCTGATGCCCGAAATGATGATGATGGCCAGCGCGATGTACTGCAAGGTGTCGATGCCAAAACCGAGCAGCGTAAACAGGCGGTTGATTTCGATAGCGGGCGAAGCAGCCTGTAATTTTGAATTTTCGTTGATGGCGCGGGGCAGCGTGAGTTTGGCCAGCGGGCTGCGCACTTTCACGAGCAACGCGGTAATTTCCTGACCAGGATCGTCGGTGGGGCCTGTTTCCGGGCCGGAATTTTTATCGGGTTCCTCCGGGGCAATCATCATCGGCATACTCACGCGGGGAGTAGTCGCCGCGCCGCCCTCTTCTCCGTGAATCGCCCAGACGCTTTCGACGGGGGTTAAAATCAACTGGTCAGCCACGGAATTGCTGTTTTCCAGAATGCCCACCACGCGGTATTTCTTGTCGCCGTGCTCGTCGCCACCCGCATCCAAGCCGTGCGAACCGGCGAACTGATCGCCCGGTTTCAGGCCCGTCAATCGGGCTACTTTTGCCCCCACCACCGCGTCGAGTGCCTGGCTGAACACGCGCCCCTGGCCAACTTTAGCCCCGTAATGCGTCAGGTATTTGGCGTTGGTCCCCACAATGCGGTAGCCTTTGAAATTGTCGCCCAGGGCCAGTGGAATGGCGTCTTTGATGAGCGGGTTGCGGGTGAGGCGGGTGGCTTCGGCCAGCGAAATATTGCCCGTTGGTGCGTCGATTTGGTAAATGCTCGACAAAATCAATTGCAAGGGACTGCCTTTGGCCCCGATGACGAGGTCGACGCCCCGCACGTTTTTGGTGAATTGTTCGCTCAACTGTTTATTCAAAATTAGCAGCAGCGAAATGATCGTCACGCCCAGCGCCATGAGCAATCCGCTGAGGAAACTGCTCTAACTTTTGTCGCGAAGGTTCGCCCAGGAGATGCGGAGGAGGTTCATGGAGGAGGGGGCAGAATACCTATTTTCCGAACGGTTTAATCGACTGGTTTACGTTTTGTTTGACAGGGAGCCTCACCCAACCCTCTCCGGTGGAGAGGGCTTCACTGGTCAGAAAAAGCCCCCTCCGGTGGAGAGGGTTGGGTGAGGCTCTCAAAGGCTAATCTGCTGCGCTACCCGGTTTTTCAGCCGCTGATCGTGGGTGACGATCACTAAACTGGCTTCGACCTCGTGGGCCTGCTGAGCTAGTAAATCCATCACGCGGTCGCAATTTTCATCGTCGAGGTTCGAGGTCGGTTCATCGGCCAGCAACACGCGGGCGCGGTTCATCAGGGCGCGGGCAATCCCCACGCGCTGTTGTTCGCCGAGGCTGAGCCGGGTCGTTTTTTTTGTCAAATAGTCGGCAAAACCCAGTCGCTCGGCCAGTTGCCGGGCACGGGTGCGGTCGGGCTTCAGCCTGGCCAGGTAGTTGGCCAGCAGCAAGTTATCGAGTACATTCAAGGCATGGACAAAGTGCGGCCGCTGGTACACAATACCGATATTTTTGGCCCGAAACCCCACCGTATCAGCCCCGGTAAGCTGGCTCAGGTCCGTGCCGTTGACGAGTATGTTGCCGCTTTCAGGGGTCAGTAGCAGGGCCAGCAGGTGGAGTAGGGTGGTTTTGCCCCGGCCCGATTGCCCCAGAATCAGGAGCGTATCGTCGTCGGCGCAACGCAGGTTGGGGAAGGCAAACCGCTTTTGGGAGTCGTAGGAAAAGGTCAGGTTATGAGTCTCAATCATGCCAAAACGTATATCGGGCTTCGTTTCAGAAGCCCGGCTCTTTTGACCCACCCGCCGGACGGCTGGCAGCGCTTTTGGGTTTTTCTCAAACTACTCAGTGAAGCCGCCCGACGGGTCGCTCAACTGTCGTAGCTCAACCCGTATTGTTTCAACACGTCGGCGGGTACGCCTTCCCACTGGTTGGGCGTGTTGCCCATATAGCCCAGGTCGGCGATGCCTATTTTACTGGTGAAAAAGCCTGTCGCCGTGAAGTTGCGCATCAGGTTGAAAAACGCCACGCCCTGGCTGGTGTCGGGCCGGGACTTTTCGGGATAAGCAATGTCGTCGACCATAGCCGTTTGCTGGGCTTTGGTGCAGGCCACAAACTGCTTGCCGTAGCGCTTCACGCAGGTGTTGTCGAGCCAGCGGATACCCCCGCGAAAGGGCGTCTGGTTGCGGGGCTGGTCTTTCGCCATAAATTCGATGAACGCCGGGACGCCCGCCTGCGAGGCCGAACCCGACTTGGCATCGGCGGGAATAATCATGTCGACCAAAACGGTGACGGTTTGTAGTTCGTGGGGCGTGAAAAATTTCTCCGCCATCAACTTGGCATCACGAATGGCTTCGAACTTTTGCCGACCGCCGGGCACTTTAATCGGCGTTTCGGGGGGCGCGGGCACGGCGGCTTCAACGGTCGATACCGCCATACCCAGCGAACTCAGGGTCAGGGCTTTTAAGGAGTCTCTGCGTTTCATTTTACGGTTGGTTTAGTCAGATGTTTTTCTGTTTTACCTGATCGATCATGTACTCGCTGGTGCGCATCGAAGCCGCCAGGATGGTCCAGGTGACGTTTTTATCTCCCTGCGAAACGAACGGAGCCGCATCCACGACGAAGAGGTTTTTTACGTCGTGCGCCTGCTGATACTGGTTGAGTGCCGACTTTTTGGGGTCGTTGCCCATCCGCACCGTACCGACTTCGTGGATGATTTTGCCGGGCGCTTCGAGGCCATAGTTGTTTTCGGGGCCAGGCTTGTTGCCGAGCGGAACGCCGCCCATTTCCGTAATCATTTGCTCAAACGTATCCTGCATGTGTTTGGCCTGCTTCACCTCGTTGTCCGACCATTTGTAGTGAAAACGCAGCGTCGGAATGCCGTATTTATCGACCGTGTTGGGGTCGATTTCGCAGTAATTGCTCTCCAATGGGATTGGTTCGCCCCGGCCCGCCATGCCCACGTAGGCACCGTAAAAACGACGATAATCATCTTTCAAACCGGCCCCGTAGCCCCCGGCGGCTTTCATTTTTCCGTCGCGGGTGGCGTACTTGCCATTGTTGTTTTCCATGCCAAACCCAAAGCCAAAGCCGGGCATGCCCATACCGCCACCGTACTCGATGTGGTAGCCCCGGGGGAAGTCCAGTTTTTTGTTGTCCAACCACCAGGGCGTGTACACGTGCATTCCACCGACGCCGTCTTCGTTGTAGCGTTTGCGGTCCATCAAGGCCGGAACGAAGCCACTCCGCGAAGCTCCCGTGGAGTCGTTGAGGTACTTGCCGACGACACCGCTGGCGTTGGCCAGGCCGGTGGGGAAGCGGCTCGATTTAGAGTTGAGCAATAGCCGGGCCGACTCGCAGGTACTGGCCGCGAGTACCACCATTTTGGCGTTAATGGTTTGTTCCTGAAGCGTTTGCGTATCCACGTACGACACGCCCGTGGCCAGCCCCGTGTTGGGATCGGTCATCACTTCGCGGGCCATCGCTCCGTTGATGAGCGTCACGTTGCCGGTTTTCATCGCCGGTTTCACCAACACCGACGACGACGAAAAGTCGGCGTACACCTGGCAGCCCCGGCCGCACTGGTTGCAGTAAAAACAGGCCCCGCGCTCGTTGTTGATGGGCTTGGTCAGGATGGAAAGCCGCGAAGGGAACACCGGAATTTTGAGGTTTTTCCCCGCTTTCTTAATCATCAACTCGTGCAAACGCGGCTTGGGCGGCGGCAGAAAAATCCCGTCGGGTTCGTTGGGGAAATTCTCGACCGAACCAAAAATCCCGATGAGCCGGTCCACCTTGTCGTAGTAGGGCTTCATGTCGTCGTAGCCGATGGGCCAATCGTCGCCGATGCCCGAAATGCTCCCCCGCCGGAAATCGTCGGGACCGAAACGCAGCGAAATGCGCCCCCAGTGGTTGGTGCGCCCGCCGAGCATCCGGGAGCGGAACCAGAAAAACTCGGTGCCCTGCTTGGCCGAGTACGGTTCGCCCTCGATGTCCCAGCCTCCCCAGGCGGCGTCAAAATCGCCGAAAGGCCGGGTGGAACCGGCCCCGCGCCGGGGCGATTCGTAGGGCCATTTGAGTTGAGTGATGTATTTGGGGTCGGCGGGATCGAAGTAGCCACCGGCTTCGAGCAGCACGACTTTAGCCCCGGCTTTGGCCAGCGTGTAGGCCGCCATGCCGCCGCCCGCGCCCGAGCCAACGATGCAGACGTCATAGACTTTGGCGGGTTTCTTGATCTGAAAGTCCAGCATGAGGATTTAGTGAATAGGTTTAGTTCGTAAACGAGGTCTTAAAAGTAGGAAATTCTGCGGTAGAGTTAGAGAGTCGGGGGAAAAAAGGAAAGGATTCTGATTTTCTAACTTTAGGAAAGTAAACAGCGCATTTCTTATATTTTTGACGCTGAACCATTTCGGTCATGCCCGTAACCCGTCAGCCTGTCAAAATCTTCATTGCCTCTTCTGGTGACCTTGTGCACGAGCGCGACCGTTGCGAATTGCTCCTCGGTCGCATCGGCAAAGAGCACGACCACCTGCACTTGGAGCCAATGCGTTGGGAGAAAGACCTCGAAAGCGGCAGTGTCCCTACCAACCGCATTCAGGATGCTATCACCCCATTTCTCGATGAGTCTAACTTCGTTTTCCTGCTCTGCTATTCCCGCATTGGCCCGTATACGCTTGAAGAATATCGCCGTGCCCTCGCTGCCGGGAAGAAGGTTTTTGTGTATTTTAAAACCGAATTTTCCCCCGCTACAAATAGAGAGAAAAAGG
The DNA here is from genome assembly GCA_026785975.1 of Cytophagaceae bacterium. GTDB lineage: Bacteria > Bacteroidota > Bacteroidia > Cytophagales > Spirosomataceae > JAJAZB01. Next base: position 13,411 of record JAJAZB010000284.1, read on the forward strand.
CCTTCAGTAAGGTTATCGATACTCTACCCGAAGATTTTCGAGTTAAAAAGCAAAAAGACTGAACTTTGAAGCGACGAAGCACCAAAACCAGCCTTTAAGCATGAAAACAATCATCAAATCCCAAGTTATAAATTTCTTAGACAAAGTGCCATTGGCAAAGAATTTAGCCAGAAAAAAAATTTATTTCCTCTTTCCTGATTGGACTGATAGATAGTAGAAAAATACAATTTAAGGAAATCGCATTACACATAGAGTCAGAAGCGAAACTTGAATCGATTGAACGGACCATCCAGTCATTTTTTAAAGATTTCGAGTTTGATTATCAGAAAGTGTGTCTGCTGCTGATACTATTTTTGCCTAAGGGCAAATTGGACTTATCCATCGACAGAACAGAGTGGGATTTTGGCTGTCACCAAGGGTGTAATTCAAAACTATTCGGGAGCCGAAAAAGCTGCCAGTTGACTATCAAAAATTTGACTCTGACTTAATCTTCGCTAAATTACTACTCCGTTTAAACCGATAACCAACATGACTAAAGAAGAATTTGTCGCCCTGTCGCTCGAAAAATACGAAGAATTGCAACAACTTAATCAAATTGGTGACTTCTACACCTATGAAAAGACATTTGAGCGTATCTGGACTGAATTTGGACGGCAGTCACTGGAAAAAAATATAGGCGAACTGCCCCTGAATGCTCAAAAAAAAACAGTATTCGAACCCGATACGGTAAAATAGATGTAGCCAAATCACATACATTTAGTGAACCCGTCTTAGGCAGTCGCACCAGTCCCTATTTACAGGAAAAATTAGTCATGTTAGGGACTCATCAGGTCTTCAGTGAAGTACCTGATTTGGTAGAATCGCTGTTGGGAATCAATGTCAGTCAAAGCCAGGTGTATCGAAGTGTGCAAACGGGGAGTAAATTAATGGAAGACCCTTGCCTGCCTTCGACTAATTTACAACAGAACCAAGACCAAACTGATAAACCAGTGTACGGCATGGTCGACGGGTCATTTCTATGTACTGATGCGGGTTGGAAAGAAATAAAAGTGGGGCGGGTTTTTACCGCTACGGCGGATGAATCTACCCCGTTAAAGTGGACAATGGATCAGTCCGAGTACATAGCTCAACGTGGTCATTATATCGGCTTTACGGAAAAATTTGAGCAACTTCTTCCGCCCGAAAGCCGTTGTAAAAAGGTGTTTATTACGAATGGTGCATCTTGGATAACCAACTGGCTAACAACTACTTATTCTGACTCTTTGCAGATTCTTGATTTCTACCACGTTTGCGAAAAATTAGCGTTGGCCTCTCAATTAGCAGGCTGTAAAAAAGATTGGTTTGAACAGCAGAAAGCACTTTTGCTGACGGGCGAAACTAGTGCGGTTTGTTCAACGATTAAACAATTAAATCGATTTGAGGGGCAGGTAGAGTTGCTGAATTATTTAGAAAAGAACCTATTTCGTATGCGGTATGATGATTACCGACGTAAAGGGTTAATGATTTCAAGTGGACCGATAGAATCGGCTCATCGCACCGTATTACAAATCCGCATGAAACGTAGCGGTCAGCGATGGTCAGATGGAGGTTGTGATTCGATGATTAAACTACGAACTGCTTATAGAAGTGCTAAATCATCGCTCATTACCAATGTTCTCAAAAAGCAGGCGGCATAGTTTTGAATTACACCCGTACCAATACTACCCATTACGTTCACTCAACTTCATCCAACATTGGCAATGGTTTATCGCACTCCTTTAGCGTAGTGGGTGGCAGTGGTGATATGAGCTTAGATATCACTGGAGCGAATGGCGGTGATTGTCAAATAAACATCTCTGGGAACACTGGAAGCCGTACTTTACGAATATCTGCTAACACTTCATGCGGTAGTAATTCAAGAGACGTAATCTTTTATATTCCGTCAGGATACCGCGCTTACTCAAATCCGGTTAAGGACAAACTAACCGTAGAGTTTACGAACGCCGACCTTCTCGAAGCCTTACCCGATCAACTTGAGATTGTCTCAGAAAAAGAAATGAAAACAGTTCTTACGGTCAATTTACCGGATGTTTTTAGCCAAAAAGCCTTCAAAAACGGCAAGCAAACCGAGTTTGATATCCGGGAGTTATCCCGTGGCGTGTTACCTCCGGGTCACCAATCCGCGCCAGGTTAAGGAAAAGCAAATCGAAATGACCCGGCTACTTTTTGAGTAAGTTGTTCTACCACAAAAGCCGAACGGTTTCGACGTATACGCCAGAACCGTTCGGCTTTTGTGAATCTGGTAATTCCCTGCTACTGCCGTGGTCTGGAACAGACTGCGATGGTAGCTTTTTTGAACGGATTAAACCGGTAGCGACAGTACCCGCAAGGCCAGCAGCCAACCGATCAGCGTAAGTAGTTCCCGAATGGAATTCAACCGCACCCACCGGGTCACCATCGCCAACCCGGTTAAGGAAGACGTAGCTTCCGACTTCATTAGTCGGATGGCCGTTGGAATGAAGTACGCGAACGTGCCCATCCGTTCGAGTAGGGTTACGAGTGCCGCCGCGAGCCACCAGTCGTGCCGTGGGCCGGACGACTGAAAAGCAATCACCAGGTTGGCCAGGGTAAGCAAGGTGAGCGGCCCGGTAGTCACGTAGGCCCAGAATCTCAGGCCCGAGTTGGTCTGACGCATGGCCCCACTGTTGACTTGCAGGCCAGCGGTTGGCGACTTATTGAACCACTGCGGCAGGACGACTCTTGTTTCGTACAAACCAGCCCCACACGCGATACCGAGGTTAATGACGAACGCCCAAAGGAGCGTTTCGGAAATGGAGGGGACCATAGTTTCTTTGAAAAAGGATGATTGCTGAATGAACTGCGAAAAGTAGAGGCGGTTCAGGCTTTCCAGGTGAAGGCTGTTACGCTGAAAACTGCCCTTGTCGGCGGGCATTTCGGGTCCGACGGTACGTCGGACCCGACAACCCCCGTTCGCAAAATAATAAACACCTTCAACGCGCCCTACCCATTCAACCAAACCTTGAACGACTCGGCCCGTTCGCGGCTCACAAAGATTTCCTCCTCGGCGGGGCGATGCTTCAACCAAAGCCGAAGTTTGCCGTTGAAGTGCGGCTCGATGCGCCCGATGGCCGATAACCGACCGAGGTACTTGCGGTTGAGCCGGAAAAATTGGTTCGGATCGAGTTGACGCTCCAACTCATCGAGGGTTTCGTCGACAATGAATTTGCGCGATTGGGTCGTCACCAGAAAAACCACTTTGTCTTCGGCAAATAAGTAGTCCACCTCGCCTGTTTCAATGACTTCCAACCGCCCGCCCTGCCGAAGCAGAAACCGACTTTTGTGCGAAACCGGCTTCACGCCGTAGGCCTCGAGCATCCGCCCAAGTTGTTCGGTCAGAACTGTATTGGGGGGTATCCCGCGCGTTTGCCGGAATTTGTCCAACGCGACGGCCAGTTCTTCTTTTTCGATGGGTTTCAGCAAATAATCCACGCTGTTAACTTTGAACGCCCGCAGGGCGTACTCGTCGTAAGCGGTCGTGAAAATGACGGGCGCATTAATGGGCCTTTGCTGGAAAATTTCAAAACTCAACCCATCGGCGAGTTGAATGTCGAGTAGCATCAAATCGGGAGCTGGATGGGCGTCGAGCCAGCGCAGTGTTTCGCGCACACTCTCCGTCTGGCCCACGATTTGAGCGTCCGGGGCGACTTCCCGCAGCAACGTAGCGAGGCGTTTAGCGGCGAGGGGTTCGTCTTCAACGAGGAGAATAGTCATGGTTCAGTGAGTGAATGAAGGAATGAAAGAATGAGTGAATACAAGAAAGCATTGTATTCACTCATTCTTTCATTCCTTCATTGATTAAAGCAGCGGTACTTTCACTACAAACTCCCCCGACGTTTCGGCCACAACCAGTTCGCGCTCGGTCAGCAAGGCATTACGGTGGCGGAGGTTTTTAAGGCCAATGCCGGTTGAATCGGTCTGAAGGCGATTTTTAATCTGGAGCGTGTTGGTCACCACCAGCCAACCCCCGGCGGCTTCGATGCGGAGGTGCAGCGGTTTCTCGCGGGAGCATTCGTTGTGCTTGAGCGCGTTTTCGACCAACGTGAGCAGGCCCTGAGTCACTACCTGCTTTTCGGATTCTTCCGGCGGTACGGCGATTTTGTAGCGCAGGTTTTCGCCAAACCGCATTTGGTGAATGAACAGGTACGATTCCACAATTTTTAGCTCATCCCCCAGCCGACTTGTGGCGTTGTCCGTGTTCTGAAGGTTGTACCGAAACACTTTCGACATTCGCTCAACCATGGCTACGGCGTTGCCGGGGTCGTCAGGAATCAAGGCACTGAGGATGTTGAGCGAGTTGAACAGGAAATGTGGGTTAACCTGATTTTTCAAACTCTCAAATTCTGCTCTCAACACGGTTTGCTTTAGTTCCTGTTCCAGAACCAGCATCCCCTTCCAGCGGTGAATAAACAATTTGAGCGAATAAATGGCCGTGACGGCGGCGGTGACCAGCGCAAACACGGGACCGTTGGTCAGGTAATCGGCGGCGGTGAATTCCACCCCGAGCAGGGCGTGAATGGCGGGCAACAACGCCAGGCAGGCGATGCCCCAGGCCTGCCCGCCGCTGGCCAGCACGGTGACGGCCACCAGTTCGCGCGGCGTGGTGGTTTCGGCCAACCGGTTGATGTGCCGGGGTACCAGCCAGGCCAGCAACGCGTACGTAAGTAGTCCCGCCGCCGCCACCTGTACGATCAGAAGCAGTCGGGTGAACACGTCGAGCTGGCTGGGAAATAGTAACAGCAGGTATGCCAGTACGCCCAGAATTACCATCACCACCAGCGCCGGAAAACCTTTCACTCGGGGAGCAGGGAGCCATTTCATAGTCGGGTTGTTGATTAAACGTGAGTAATTGAACTGGCCCCGACGCTGTCGGCGCGGAGGGTGGGGTTGCCCCGGTACCGGATGCTGCTCGCCCCGATGGCCTCGGCGCTGAGTTCCTGGGTAACGAATACCTGCGCATTGCTTGCGCCGACGGCTTCAACGTGGGCCGTCTGGGCTTCAAGTTCGAAGGCATCGATCGATGAAGCGCCCACTACTTCGGCGTTGAGGTGTTGGCATTGACCCCGGAGATTGATGCGCGAGGCCCCGACGGCCTCCGCCCGCAGGCGCTCCGCCTGCCCGCTAAACTTGATGACTGTGGCCCCGGTGGCTTCGAGGTCGAGGGCAGGCTGGTTTTCAAACCCATTGATTTGCACCAGGCAGGCTCCTGAAGCCTCTACCGACCGAAGTGCGGGGAGAGTCACCAGCAGCATAACTTCCCGAAAGCGAAACCAAAACCCAAATCGATGGTAGGCGCGCAGGGTACGGCCCGTTTGCCGAACGGCCAGGCGGTTAATGCCCGCCGGAGTACCGCGTACCGCCACCCGAAACACCGGTCCCTGCGTGACGAGCATCCTCACGGCGTTGTGTATGTCGATGCTGTCGAAGTCGCTGAAATCCAGTACCCGTTCGCTCTGGGAAGAAGGCGTGGCAGTGCCATCGGGAGCCAGGGCTACCAGCGCGAGCGTGACCAGCCCGAGGGCCACGATGGTGGCCGTCAGGAAGGCGTTGACGGGGGCCGTTTGAACATCCTGACCCAGTGCCAGCGCGGGCAGTAAAAAGAAAATGAAAGTGGCAGAAAAGCGGGTCATGGGCGTTGCGGCTTGACGGGTTAAATTAGTTCAACAAAATTGACCCATTAACCCGTATCCGACAACGGACAACCGACCAACCGTAGCATAAACCGGACGAAGCGTAGCCGACAAGCCTGAAAATCGAAAAAACATTTTCAACCGCCTAACGTTGAAAAGCAGAACCTAAAAACTGCCCTTGCCCCGTCGTTTATGCCTGAACTGCCCGAAGTTGAAACCTACCGACGTTATTTTGAAGAAACCTGCCTGTTTCAACCCATTGCCAACTTGTTTGTTGAAGATCGTAAACTGCTCACCACGGACTATGACACCCTGCTGGTGGGATTGAGGGACCGTAGTTTTATTGGTACAAAACGGGTTGGCAAAAATCTATTCGTTCAATTGGATGGTTTGCCAGACGGCGAGTCGTCCGACGGTCTGACTGCGCCCTGGCTACACCTGCACTTTGGCATGACCGGCGATCTGGCCTATTTCCGCGACGTGGAAGACACCCCGCGTTTTGCCCGAATTTTGTTTTTCTTCCAAAACGGCTTCAAACTGGCGTTTATCTGCCCGCGTAAGTTTGAACGCGTCGGGCTGATCGACACCCCGGAAGCGTATTTGTTGCGCAAGAAAATCGGGAAGGATGGATTGGAAATCAGCGTGGAGGAACTGGCCGAAAAATTCCGCCGCAAGGCCGCGCCCATCAAACCCGTGCTGATGGACCAGGCCACGGTGGCCGGGCTGGGCAACTGGATTGTCGACGAGGTACTCTTTCAGGCCCGCCTGCACCCCGAGCGCCGCGCCAACAACCTCACGCCCGACGAAGTAGCCCGTCTCCACGGCGCGATTCAACTGGTGCTGACGACGGCCATCACGCAGGAGGCACAGTACAGTCGATTTCCGACGAGTTTCCTGATTCACGCCCGCGAATGGGATTCGTCACCGTACCCGGAGGCCAATGCCCACCGCAGTTGCCCGGCCTGCCGGGGCGAGTTGACGGTTAAGCAAGTCGGCGGACGAACGACGTATTTCTGTGGGGCGTGTCAAGGATAAATCAATGAGTGAATGAGCGAATGAATCAATAGAAAACCATCCGTTAGATATTCATTCATTCGCTCATTCACTCATTGATTGTGCGCACAAGCACGAAGAATTTTCTACTTTCGTCCCTTGAAACCACGGACTACCTACGGCCATGCTTCCCGAAACCGACACGCTGCTCGCTCCCCCTTCGCTCAATCAACCCATCGCTTTTGAGCGCATTCCGACCCAGATTTTCGCCGATTCCAACGACGCCTCGGCGGCAGTCGCCCGCGAAATTGCCAACATCATCCGGCAGCGACAGTTGCAGGGCAAACCCGCCGTGCTGGGCCTGGCCACCGGCTCGTCGCCCAAAAAAGTGTACGCCGAACTAATTCGGATTCACCGGGACGAGCGGTTGAGTTTTTACAACGTCATCAGTTTTAACCTCGATGAATATTACCCCATGCAACCCGATGCGCTCCAGAGCTACGTCCGGTTCATGAAAGAGCAATTGTTTGACCACGTGGATATTCCGGTGGCCAATTACTTCATTCCCAACGGGACGCTTTCGCCGGAAAAAGTCACCGAGTTTTGCCACGAATACGATCGGCACATCGACGATTTGGGCGGGCTGGATTTTCAAATTCTGGGGATTGGCCGCAACGGGCACATCGGATTTAACGAACCCGGTTCGCACGTCAGTTCCAAAACCCGACTGATGACCCTCGACCTCACCACGCGCATCGACGCCGCGCTGGATTTTGGTGGCTTGAGTAACGAGCCAAAAAAGGCCATCACGATGGGCGTGGGGCAAATCATGCGGGCTAAGCGGGTGGTGTTGCTGGCCTGGGGCGAGCACAAAGCCCGCATCATCCGGCAGGCCATCGAGGGCACCGTCAGCGCCGAAACACCCGCGAGTTATTTGCAGGGTCACCCGAACGTACAGTTTATTCTGGACGAATCGGCGGCCTCGGAACTCACTCGCCGGAAGATGCCCTGGCTGGTGGAAGAAGTGACGTGGGACAAAAAGATGATCCGCAAGGCCGTGACGCACCTGGCGTTGACGTTGGAAAAACCGGTGTTGAAACTCACCAACCGCGACTACAACGACAACGGTCTCAGCGATTTACTGGCGCAGGTGGGTCAGGCGTACGAACTCAACATTGAGGTGTTCAATCAAATTCAGCACACCATCACGGGTTGGCCCGGCGGCAAACCCAACGCCGACGATACCAACCGGCCCGAACGCGCCACGCCCGCCCGCAAACGCTGTCTGATTTTTAGCCCCCACCCCGACGACGACATTATTTCGATGGGAGGAACCTTTCAGCGGCTCGTCGATCAGGGCCACGAGGTACACGTGGCCTACCAGACTTCGGGCAACATTGCCGTCGCCGACGACGAGGCCCTTCGATTAATTGATTTCGTGGTAGATTACAACCGGAAATTCGGCATCGAAAGCGCCGAGACCGACCGGATTTTCCGCGACGCGGCGGCGTTTTTGAAGTCAAAAAAAGACAGCGAACGCGACACAACCGACGTGCGCTACGTCAAAGGTCTGATTCGCCGGAGCGAAGCCAAAGCCACGTGCCGGTTCGTGGGCGTGCCGATGGAGCAGGTTCATTTTCTGGATATGCCGTTTTACGAAACCGGCACCGTGCAAAAGAAACCCATTGGCGAGGAAGACGTTCGCCTGGTCGCTGAGATAATCCGGGAGGTGAAACCCCATCAGGTGTACGCCGCCGGGGATTTGGCCGATCCGCACGGTACGCACAAAGTCTGCCTCGACGCCATCATGGAGGCTGTTCGGCAGTTGAAAAGCGAACCGTTCATGCAGGACTGCTGGATGTGGCTTTACAAAGGGGCCTGGGACGAGTGGGCCATCGACCAGATCGAAATGGCCGTGCCCATGTCGCCCGACCAGGTGATGCGCAAACGGCAGGGAATCTTCAAACACCAATCGCAAAAAGACGGCGTGGTGTACCAGGGCACCGATTCACGGGAGTTCTGGCAGCGGGCCGAAGAGCGGAATCGCACCACGGCGGCTTTTTACAACAAACTCGGTTTGGCGGAATACGAGGCGATGGAAGCCTTCGTGCGCTGGCACTTCTAAGAATTGAAAATTTAGAGTTGAGAATTGAAAGTTGAGAACTACATCATTTTCAATTCTCAACTCTAAATTTAGCTCACCCCCTCATTTCTTGCGATCGTGAAAACTGAAAATACGCTGCTCGTGAAAAGCTATGCCTTTGCCTTGCGGATGGTGAAACTTCAGCAGTTTCTGGTGGAACACAAAAAGGAATACGTGCTTTCCAAACAGGCGGTGCGTAGTGGTACGTCGATTGGTGCTAATCTGGAAGAGGCTAATCAGGCAGAAAGCCTTGCCGATTTTATCCATAAATTGTCAGTTAGCAACAAGGAGGCCCACGAAACGTATTACTGGCTGCGTCTGCTTCGCGACTCGGAATGTCTTGATGGCCGCCTTGCCGACTCCCTGCTCGCCGATTGCAGCGAACTCATCGGGATGTTGATAGCCTCTATCAAGACCAATAAACGCAAGCAAGCGTTACGTCTGAATTTATCTGTGCCAATCGTCCTGATTCCCCTCATCATCCGGGCATTTTTCTAAGCCTAGAAAACCATTTTCAACATTCAACTTTCAATTCTCAATTTGACCCATGCGTCTTCTCTCCCTCGACGCCTTTCGCGGCCTGACCGTCGCAGCCATGATTCTGGTCAACAACCCCGGCGACTGGGGGCACATTTACGCCCCGCTCGAACACGCCGTTTGGCACGGCTGCACGCCCACCGATCTGGTCTTCCCGTTTTTCCTGTTTATCGTCGGCGTTTCCATCACGTTTTCACTGGGTGAATTACCGCAACAACCCGATCAGCATCGGGCGGCGGTGCGGAAAATCCTGGTGCGTGGCCTGAAACTCTTCGCGCTGGGGCTGTTTCTCAATCTGTTTCCCCGCTTCGAGCCTTCGACGGTGCGGATCATGGGTGTGTTGCAACGCATCGCCCTCGTGTACGTAGTTTGCTCCCTGATTTTCCTGAAAACCACGCCCAGGCAGCAGGGCTGGTTATTTGCGTTAGTGCTTCTGGCGTACTGGCTACTGCTTTCAATGGTGCCGGTACCCGGAGTCGGAGCGGCGACGCTGGAACCCGAAACCAATCTGGGTGCCTGGCTGGACCGCTCGGTTTTGGGCGAAAAACACCTCTGGAAAGCCGTGCAGGGCCTCTGGGACCCGGAAGGTTTATTTAGCACTCTGCCCGCGATTGGTACCGGGTTGTCGGGCTTACTCGCGGGTCACCTGTTGCGGCGGCGTGGCAACGCCCCTAAGCGCACCGTGCGCCTCGTGGCGGCGGGGGTAGCGTTGGTAATCCTGGGCTTGATCTGGGATCATTGGTTTCCCATCAACAAATCACTCTGGACGAGCAGCTACGTTTGCTACACGTCCGGCCTGGCGCTGCTCCTGCTGGCGCTGTTTTATTGGGTAGCCGACGTACGGAAACACCGACGCTGGGCGCGTCCTCTGGCCGTATTCGGCGTGAATGCGATTACCGTATTTTTCCTGTCGGGCCTGATTCCCCGGATGCTGAATCTGGTAAAAATCGGGGACGCGGGTGCGCAGAACTGGCTCTATAAAAATGGCATCGCGCCCGCCTTCAGCGACCCTTACCTGGCTTCGCTCGCTGGGGCAATCACCTGCGTGGCGATCTGGCTGGGCATTTTGTGGTGGATGTACAACCGGAAGGTGATGGTGAAGATTTGAAAGAGTCCGCCGGGTAGTTTGAAGTTAAGGATATGACCAAACCGCAAACCGCACGGCGAACCTCTTCAAACTAATCTTCAAAACAACTTCTCATTCGGCGGTTTCACGCCTTTCAGCCGCAAGTAAACCGTCGTCTGGCCACGGTGGTGGGTTTGGTGCTCGAAAGCCTTCATTAGCGCCGCCTCGCGGGACAGGTCGAAACGCCCGAATACCTTCACGCTTTCGCCCATCTGAGTGTCTTTCATGCCTTTCAGGGCATCGAGCACGAAATCATAGCTGTCCAGAACGGCCTTCGTTACGGCGGCTTTCGACTTATCCGTCGCCGTCTTTTCCATTGACCCCTGCATGGGGCTGGCCTTGCCACTGGCCGCCGCTGCAATCCCGAAATTGGCATCGGCGAGGTGGTACATCACCTCAGCAAAACTGCGGATTTCGGGCGTAGGCTTGAAGGCGTAACCGTCGTCGGGCATGGCGTCGAGGTACTCTTTGGTGTAGACCCTGGCGCGCTCCCAGTCAGCGGTGAGTTGGGCCACGGTGGCGCGTTGCGGGCTTTGAAATCCGCTGAGGAGGAGCAGCAGGCCCGCTCCGAACGAGAGGAAAGTACGAGACATGGGGTTTGGGGGGAGTTTTTAAGTGAAAACTAAGAACAAGGTACGCGTTTTTCAGTTTTGGCAAAGTCGATGTTGAGTGGCGTTTCCAGAAATTTTTTGGCCGAAACAGAGGATTATCGTAAAAAAAGAGCTTTACTAAACAGCAACCGACCTATCCGATGAGACCCGCTTTCCTGCCTGCCTGTGGATTCTAAACTTTTTCTCTTTTTTCTGCTGCTGGCTTCTCCGCTCTTCGCCCAGAAAGCCGACACGACGATTACCCTGAAAGCCATCGCCGGGCTGCAGTACGACCTGCCGCGCCTCTCGGTGCGGCCCGGTACGCGTGTCACGATTCTCCTCGAAAATTACGACGACATGGCGCACAACGTGGTTGTTACCCGGCCGGGTGCCCGGCTCAACGTCGTCAACCTGGCCCTGAACGTTGGTAGTGAGAAAAACTACGTTCCCCAAACGCCCCTGGTGTTGGCCGCCACCAAAATCGTGATTCCCGGCGCGGCGGAGCGCATTACGTTTACGCTCGAAAAAGAGGGCATTTATCCCTACGTCTGCACCTACCCCGGTCATGGGTTTGTGATGTACGGGGCGCTGTACGCGACGACCAGAGCACTCCCGCCGCTCGATAAAGACCCCAATATGCCACCAACGTTGAAGCCATCGAGCGGTCACATCGACCACGGCATGACGTCCGCCTCGCCGCATCCGTTTGCCATCGAGTACCCGATGCTCTACCGAACGTTTATCGCAGGGGCCAGTCCGGCGGCGATTGTTGTGAGCCTCAGCCCCAACCTCTCGTACTGCTGGGACGCGGGGCAGTGCCGCTTGCGCTACGCCTGGGCGGGCGGCGTGGATAACGATCCCCAGTGGGACGGGAAGGGCAATAAACTGAGCAAAGCGGTCGGGCCGGTGTTTTGGCGGGAAGACTCGCTCAACTACCCGATTCGCGTGGGTTCACCCGATAAAATGCCCGTTGTTCAGTACAAAGGCTACCGGCTGCTGAACCGTTTGCCGCAGTTTCGGTACGTCGTCGATGGGGTCGAAGTGACCGAAATCATTCGCGCTTTGCCCGGCGGCAAGGGCATCGTTCGGGAGTTTTTTACGAATAAATTTTTAGGTAAACCCATCTTCTTCAAAACAAGCCCCCAGAAAAACAGCCGCTACACGAGTTCAATCGGGGCGTTCAAAAATGGTGTGTTGAAAGTGCCAACGGGCACCATGAAATTCTCGGTCACGATTCAAAAACTTTAGAAGCGATTTACATATCGTCATGCTGAACTTGTTTCAGTATCTTCCCACTCCCCGGCCTATTGCAGCTACGGTTAAACGACTCAGTCTGCCAATTGGAAGATGCTGAAACAGGTTCAGCGTGACGATACCTTCGGCATGACGATACGCTCAATGATTTTAACGATGAAAACAGTACTTCTTTTCCTAACGCTCCAACTGACTGCCTCTGGCTTGGCGGCCCAAACCGATACGCTGTACGTGGCCGAAAACGTGCCCCTGCCCACCGGCCTGACCGCCGAAGTGGGCGGGCTGGACGTACTGCCCGACGGACGGCTCATGGTGGCTTTTCACCGGGGCGAAGTCATGACTTACGACCCGAAAACGGGAGTTTGGAAAAAATTCGCTGAGGGTTTGCACGACCCGTTGGGCGTCCTGGCGATTTCTAATTCAGAAATTCTGGTCATGCAGCGCCCCGAACTCACCCGCCTGAGCGACACCAACGGCGATGGGCTGGCGGATGATTACCAGGTGGTTAGCGATCAGTTCGGGATTTCGGGCAACTACCACGAATTCGCTTTTGGCCCCGTGCGCGACGGTGACGGCAATTTGTACATCGCGCTTAATGCGGGTTCCAACGGCGCGGGCATCCGGCCCGAACTGCGGGGCGAATTCAACGCCCTCGGTCGGCAAGGGCGGATGTATTCCTGCGTACCGTACCGGGGTTGGGTCATGAAGATTGGAAAAGACGGGAAAACGACGCCCTACGCCCTGGGTTTTCGTTCGCCCAACAGCCTGGGTTTCGATGCGCAGGGCCGCCTGCTGGTGTGCGACAATCAGGGCGACTGGCTCGGTACGAGCAAACTGTACCACGTGCAGGAAGGCCGTTTTTACGGACACCCGGCGAGTTTGGTCTGGAAAGATAATTTTCCCGAAATCGATCCGCTGACTTTACCCGTGGCGAAACTCGATTCACTCCGAACGCCCGAATCCATTGCGTTTCCGCACGGCTACGTCGCTAACTCGCCGACGCAACCGGTTTTAGACAAAACCAACGGCAAGTTCGGCCCCTTTGCCAATCAGGTTTTTGTGGGCGAAATGGACCATCCGTTTTTGTTGCGCCTGTTGCTGGAGGAGGTCGACGGAGCCGTGCAGGGTGCCTGCATTCCATTTCACGTCAAAGGGTTACGCCGGGGCAACAACCGGCTCGTTTTCGCGCCGGATGGTAGCCTCTGGGGGGGCCAAACTGCCCACGGCTGGGTGGGCAACCAGGGCCTGCAACGCATTGTTTACCAGGGAGGTGAGGGGATGGAGGTACTGAATATCAGCCTAACCAAAACGGGCTTCGACCTCACTTTCACCCAACCCCTCGACCCAGCCACCGCCCTAAAACCAGAAATGTATGGGCTGAACCGGTTTTACTACGAATATCATTTAGCCTACGGCTCCAAGAAATTTGACGAACAGCCCGTGGCCGTCACCTCGGCAAAACTGTCGCCCGATGGTAAAACCGTTTCGCTCGAACTGGCGGAACTCAAGCCGGGGTATCTCTACGAAATGACGTTGGGGAATCTGACTTCAACCAGCGGAAAAACTCCGCTTAGTCGGCTGATTTGCTACACGTTGAATCGGGTGAGGAGGTGAAAGGCACGTACGTACCCATGCCGTATTTGACTTAATTTCTTAGCTTTAATGCAAGCAGGCGCGTAAATTAGCATAGTGAAAAACAAGTCAACCCTCTTAGATTTCGTTATCGACAGACTGACCAATTCCGTCCGGAATACCATTTCGGGCGACAGCTTTACGACTGAAGTTTTACGCCTTACAAATGCTGACCTCAAAGGAATAACGAAGAAAGCGGGCTGGAACTTTAACTGGAAAGCCGAATTGGCAGACAACACCAGGGAAGTCTTTAAACTGACGATTACCAACAACCCAAGGATTATTCAAGGATTATTGAGCCTTTCTATTGAGCCTGATCATGTGTACATGCACTTGCTGGAAAATGCACCTTTCAATACTGGGCATGGCAAGCTTTATGAAGGTGTGGCAGGAAATTTAGTGGCTCACGCCTGTAAAGTGTCTTTCCAGCAAGGATTTGATGGCTTTGTTGCTTTCACTGCCAAGACAAAGCTCATTGCTCATTACCAGAAGACTTTGGGTGCTTCTATTTTGAGTGGTCAGCGAATGATTATCCCAACAGGCTCCGCGCAAATCCTGGTAAACAAGTACTTTAAATCGTAAAGACTATGGCATACATTAAAGAACCCGAAGGCATTGACCTCATCATTCAAAGCGAGCCGCTGACAGACCAGGCAAGACGGGAAATAAGCGATTTCATCAAAAATCACAAGGCCAAAAATTCCCAAAGTACACTGCAGAGCGCTACTAACCTGAAGAGAAAGCAGACTGTCAACGGATAAATTGGATAATTCTGCGCTGGCACGTGGGAACTTAGCTTCAACCAGCGGAAAAACGCCGCTTAGTCGGCTGATTTGCTACACGTTGAATCGGGTGAGGCGGTGAGAGGCGCGGTTTAGCTATGCGTACTTGTATCAACTTTGAGCTTAATTTTTTTGCTTTAAGCAGAAGTACAAGAAATAGAGGCAATTGGAAACTGCCAAGAGTAGTAGGCACAAGTTACGTTTCGCTAAACTTGCGCCAGACGGAGTTTGCGGTCAGTTACGTAAAGTGGCCATTCCACCGCATTATTTTCTCTACTACACATTTCTCAACGAAGCCATTTGGATCCTGAACCTGCTCGATCAGCGGCAGTATCCAGAGCGAATTTGATTCCGGGCTGACGAGGGTTTGTCCCTGAATTTACGGCGTCTCGTCCCTTCCTGAAAATTAGCCTAACCCGAACTGACTTTTCCCCAAGAAAGCAACTTTCTGATTAACTTTATTCTTCATTGCGTAACTTTTCAGGGCAAACACAACCTGCCAGTTTACCCATGAAAAAAACCTACCTTCTGCTCGTACTCGGCGCTCTGCTGAGTACGCATGTACAGGCGCAACCCACCGAAACCCTACTCTTGCGCGAACCGGCCCTGGGCCGTGACAAAGTCGCCTTCAGCTACGCGGGCGATCTCTGGACGGCCAACCACGACGGCTTCAACCCCCAACGCCTGACGGTGGGGCCGGGTGTAGAAACCAATCCGTATTTTTCGCCCGATGGTCAGTGGATTGCCTACACTGGCGACTACGATAATAACCCCGACGTGTACGTGATCGCGACGACGGGCGGGCAGCCCCGCCGCCTGACCTGGCACCCCGGCGCCGACGAGGTACGCGGGTGGTCGCCCGACGGTAAACTCATCCTGTTCAACGGCGCGCAGGAAATCTATTCCCGCGCGTATCACCTGCTCACGGTGCCGTTGGCGGGTGGTTTTCCGGTACGACTGCCCCTGCCTATGGCCGAAAAAGGTTGCTACTCGCCCGACGGTGCGCGGCTGGCCTACACACCTATCGAGGATGCGTTTCGCACCTGGAAACGCTACCGGGGTGGGCAGACGACGCCCATTTGGCTGGTCGATTTGAAAACGCTGGACGTGGAAGCAGTGCCGCACGAAAACGCCTCGGATACTAGCCCGATCTGGTTGGGTGGCAACGTGTATTTTTTGAGTGATCGCAACCGCACCATGAACGTGTTTGAATACAATACCTCGACCAAACAGGTGCGGCAACTGACGCAACACACCGACTACGACGTGAAGGCCCTCAACGGGCACGGCACCGATCTGGTGTACGAGCAGGCCGGACGGCTGCACCTGCTCAATACGGCCAATGGACAAAGTAACACGTTGAAAATTAGTATCTCGCCCGAATTGTTGGCGCTGCGTCCGGGCTATCGGAACGTGACGAAGTTTATCCGGGAAATCAGCGCGTCACCCACCGGCGTACGGGCGCTGATCGAAGCCCGAGGCGACATTTTTACGGTGCCGGTCAAAAAAGGAGACATTCGCAACCTGACCCGCACCGATAACGTCCACGAACGCTTCCCGGCCTGGTCGCCGGATGGGAGCCGAATCGCCTATTTTTCGGATGCGTCGGGTGAGTACCAGTTGATGATTCAGGATCAGAAAGGCGTATCCACGCCGGGCGAAAAACCTGCCGAAGCGATTTCGCTGGGCGGTGCTTCGTTTTATTTTTACCCAAAATGGTCACCCGACGGAAAGGGAATTTGCTACACCGACAAGCGTCTGAATCTCTGGTACATCGACCTCGCTACGAAGAAAACAACGAAAGTCGCCACCGACGCGTACGGCCCAATACTGGACCAGCCCGCGCTCGAACCGGCCTGGTCGCCGGATAGCAAGTGGCTGACCTACACGCAGTTGATGGATAACCACCTCCGCACGGTATTTGTGCATGAGTTGGCAACGGGCAAAAGTCACGCGGTCAGCGACGGGCGCGGCGATGCCATTTCACCGACCTTCAGCCGCGATGGAAAGTACCTGTTTTTTGCCGCCAGCACCAACGTCGGCCTGCGGACCGCCTGGCTCGATATGAGTTCATACGACCGGACCGTCAAACGCAATCTGTACGTCGTCGTGCTGAGTGCCAAAGACCCCTCGCCCTTTGCCCCGGAGAGCGATGAAGAAACCGTGAAAAAAGATTCGGCGACCACGGCTCCAGCGACGGTTGCCAAAAAAGCAGCGAAAAAAGGGGCTTCCGGTAAAGTTGACGAACCCAAAAAGACGGATAGCGCGGTAGTCAAAGTGGTCATCGACCTGGCAAAGATCGACCAGCGCATCTTGTCGGTTCCCGCTCCGGCGGGCGATTTGCGGACCCTGCAAGCGGCCGCCGACGGGAAGTTATTTTACCTCGAAACGCCCCCAACGGCCAGCGGCGAGGCTACGGTAAACCTGCACCGCTTCGATCTCAAAGAACGCAAAGACGAGGTTTTTCTGAGTGGAATTCAAGGATTCGACCTCAGCGCCGACGGAAAAAAACTCGTTTATTCAGCCCCGAAAGACGTGTACGGAATCGTCGAAGCCGGTGGTAAACTGAGTCCGACGGAAGGCAAATTAACCCTGATGGCACTCGATGCATACATCGACCCCCGCCACGAATGGAAGCAAATGTTCAATGAAGTGTGGCGCCTGGAGCGCGACTATTTTTACGTACCCAACATGCACGGTCTGGACTGGGCGGCGATAAAGAAAAAGTACGAGTCTTTTCTGCCGCACGTCGCGCACCGGGCCGATTTAAACTACCTGTTTGCCGAACTGATGGGCGAAATGGTCGTTGGCCATAATTACGTGCGCGGTGGCGATATGCCCGAAATGAAGTCGGCTCCGGTGGGGTTATTGGGGGCGGATTATGAAATGGCGAATGGGCAGTACCGCTTCAGAACCATTTTTAACGGAGAAAATTTTAACCCCGATCTGCGCGCACCACTCACCGAACCTGGTGTGAATGTGAAGCCGGGTGAATACCTGTTGGCAGTCAATGGACGACCGCTGCGCAGTACCGACAACGTCCACAGTTTTTTTGAAAATACGGTGGGTAAGCAAGTCACGCTGACGGTCAACAGCCAACCCAACGAAACCGGAGCGCGGCAGGTGACGGTGGTGCCCATTGCCAACGAATTATCGCTGCGCCGCATGGCTTGGGTGGAAGGCAATCGCCGGAAAGTGGATCAACTCACCGGCGGACGGGTGGCCTACGTGTACCTTCCCAACACGAGTAGCCAGGGCTATGAATTTTTTAACCGATACTATTTCAGCCAGTTGGACAAAGAAGCCGTGATCATCGACGAGCGCTTCAACGGCGGCGGGTTCGTGGCCGATTACATCATCGACCTGCTCAACCGCCCCTTACTCAGCTATTGGGCACCGCGCGAAGGCAAGGCGTTTACGTCGCCGGGGGCTTCGATTTACGGCCCCAAAGTGATGCTCGTCAACGAGTACGCCGGGTCGGGTGGAGATGCGCTGCCCGCGTTTTTCCGTCGGCGCGGATTGGGAACTATCGTGGGCAAACGAACCTGGGGTGGCTTGGTGGGAATTTCGGGTTACCCGACGCTCATCGATGGGGGTAGCGTAACATCGCCGAGTTTTGCGATTTATAGTCCGGATGGTAAGTGGGAATTTGAAAACGTGGGCGGGGCCCCCGACGTGGAGGTCGAGATGTATCCTAAAACGACCCAGAACAACGCCGACCCCCAACTCGACCGGGCCGTAGAAGTAATTATGAGTGAGTTGAAAAAAACAAACTTCAAGACATTGCCTATTCCCGCTGCCCCGAATCGCGTAACCGAATAGGGGTTTGAGGTTTGAAGGGTTTGAGAGTTTGAAGTTTGATTGGGTTTGTTGGTACTGAACCTGTTTAGGACTCTGGAAAATATACATTTTCTGTCATCCCGACGTTAGGAGGGACCTTGCTGGGTAGCGAATACAGGGTCCCTC
>JAJAZB010000285.1 GCA_026785975.1 Cytophagaceae bacterium
GGGTGACTCAGAAGCCTGGATTTGCCCCCCTCTCCACCGGAGAGGGGCCGGGGGTGAGGCTCATGCGCAAGTCCTTAATGAACATGTTTTATAAACTCCCCTGGTGAGTTGAGGGGACAGGGCTGACGGCGATGCACGAAATTTCTACGTTGACATCCTTCGGCAGGCGGGATACCTGCACGGTTTCGCGGGCCGGAAAATGGTCGGTAAAAAAGTGCCCATACACCTCGTTGACGGCCGCAAACTGGTTCATGTCTTTCAGGAAAATCGTTGTCTTGACGATGTGCTGATAACCCAATTCGGCGGCCTTCAGAATCTCGCCAATGTTGAGCATCACCTGCCGGGTTTCCGCCTGAATATCCGCGCCCGCCTCGGCCATCGCAATCGCCACCTGACCCGATACGTACAGGGTATCCTTAACGAGCACGGCCTGGGAATAAGGCCCGATGGGGGCGGGCGCGTTGGTCGTGAAAATTACGTGTTTGTGCATGACCTGGGAGAGGAATAGTACGTCGGCAAGTTAGGCAACAATTGCCAACTTTGCTGAATTCATCGCCTTGAAGGGCCATTTCGTCGCCCCGACGAGGACTGGTTTCCCGGCCACGACGGTTTGCATCTTTCTCAAAAAATGCGTGACTTTAGCTTTTTACCCATGTTCCGCAGGAAGGGGAACGCTAAGTTTTTCTACGAACCAAAGTTCGTAGCTACCTTGCGTAACTTTAGATTTTCACCAAATTATCGTTTAGCAAAACTTCATCTGTTATGCACGCCGCAGCCCAATCGTTACGCCCCATTTACGCCTACCACACCCGGAAAATCAGTGAGCTTTTTGGCCTGATGAGCGCGAGTGAATTGTTTTTCCAGCCTTACGGCAACGTCAATCACCTCGTTTGGGAACTGGGTCATCTGATGTCCGTGCGCAACACGCTCATCAAATTGCTCAATCCGGAGGAGAAGCTGCACCTGTTCCCCAACGAGCGCGGGCTTTTCGGTATCGGCAGCAAACTCGAAGCGCCCGAAAATTACCCAACGTCTGACCTCCTGGTGGAGGCATTTAAAATCCGGGGCGCGCGGGTCGATCAACTCCTCGAAACGACTACCGAAGCGCGTTGGGGTGATCCCAGCCCCTATCCGGTGCCCAGCATGGAGCCGACCGTGGGCGGGCAATTATTCGGATTCATGCTCCACGAGCGGATGCATTTGGGCGAAATGGTCGTGCTGAGAAACATTATCGTGAAAAACCGGGAGACGATTTTTGCCTGATCCACTGGCTTAACGGCGTTTGACATCCCTACTTTTTCAAACGCCTGCTTTCTGTTTTCTTTGCACCCAAATCTTGTACAAACCCCATGGGAAGAGCATTTGAATTTAGAAAGGCCCGTAAGTTTAAGCGCTGGGGGCAGATGGCCAAAACCTTCACGCGCATTGGCAAAGACATCACGCTGGCCGCAAAAAATGGTGGCTCCGACCCCACGACCAACGGACGGTTGCGGGCGATGATCCAGAACGCCAAAGCCGCCAATATGCCCAAAGAAAACGTGGACCGGGCCATCAAGAAAGCCACGGCCAAAGATTCGGAGGATTACAAAGAAGTAGTGTACGAGGGTTACGGCCCGCACGGCGTGGCCCTGCTGGTGGAGTGCATGACCGACAACACCAACCGCACCATCGCTAATTTGCGTAGCTATTTTTCCCGGTTAGGCGGCACCATCGGCACCTCGGGGATGCTCGATTTTATTTTCGACCGAAAAAGCGTTTTCAAAATTGCGAACCGGCCCGACATCGACATCGACGAGTTGGAACTGGAGTTAATCGACCACGGTGCCGACGAGATTTTCCTGGATACCGAAGCCAATCAGGTTAATATTTACGGCGAATTTACCGCCTTCGGTGGAATTCAGAAAGCTCTGGAAGATAAAGGCTACGAAGTACAAGGTGCTGATTTTGAGCGCATTCCTAACGATACCAAAGACCTATCCGAGGAAGAAGCCGCCGAAGTGGATAAACTCATCGAGCGCATCGAAGAGGACGACGACGTGCAGAACGTGTACCACAACATGAAGTAAGTGCGCAGAATTGAGCGGTCTTGGTTTGTTACCCGCCGGACGGACTAGGCGTCCCCGCTAAAAAGCCGCCCCCCGTCGGGCGGCTTTTTGGTTGGCGTTTTACCCAACTATCTCACTTGGCCCACCAAAGTTTGACTTGCATGGTGTTCTGGCCGCCCATCGACGTTAGGGCCGCTTTGAAATTCGTCGAGTTAAGATTTTCTTCTGAGGAAGGGTACGGCAACCGCGTCGGAATCATGCCCGCGTTGTAGTTGATCGTCGGGACTTTCAAAATCGGGATACCCGCCCGACGGCATTCCGTCCAGGCTTCAACGCCCTGACCGAACAGAGACAGCCACTTTTGTTCAAGAATCTGAACCAAGCCTTTAGCCTTGTCGGCGTCGAGAGTCGCGGACTTCAGGTAATCGGCGGAGGCTGTCAGACTGTACTGGGCCATCGACGCCTTGATGCCCTCCTCGTACGCCGCGGCGGCGGACGTACCCGTCGTGACGCCCTTCAAGGCGGCTTCGGCTTCCACGAAGTTCAATTCCGAGAACGTTATCAGCACCGCCGGAGCCCTGGCCTGCACGAAGTAATCGCCCACTTTCGAGGTTTTTGCCAAGCTCAACGCACCCGCATCCGTGTTGATGAGGCCGTTGGGTACCCCCATAGTAGCTGCCTACTTTGTTGGCGTACACCGCGATCCGGGGATCTTTGAGGGCGGTCAACTTGTCAATCAGCGTTTTGGAGATGCGGTGGTCGTCGCGGGTTTTCCGGTTCTGGTCGATGGGGTTATTGTTGGGGGCATCCGCCAAAAAGACGAGTTGAACATTGTCGGCCACCGAAGTCAGAACGGGGACTTGGTGGGGTTGCCCAGGATTCGCTCCATCTCGGCTTTGGCGTCAATCGGGGAGTCTGCTTTGCCTAACATCCGGTTCAACAGGCGAAGACTTAACGAGTTGGCAAAATTTTTCCATTTCGTCATGTCTCCGGCAAACAGAATGTCGCTGTCTTTGTTGACTGTCTTCGTCGTGATGAGGTCAGAGGCCGTTTTCAGGTCATTCACCAACCTGGCGTACACGTCTTTCTGCGCGTCGTACTTGGGGTACGTGATTCCCGCCGTACCCTGGAGGGCTTCTTTGTACGGAATATCGCCGTAGATATCGGTCAACTGCGAAAACGCGTACGACCGCATAATCAACCCGATGGCCTGGTAATTTTCATTATTGCCCGCCTTGCCCAGGTCGATAATTTTCTGGAAATCGGCGTTGGCTTCGATGTACAGGTTTTGCCAGGGCGTATCCTGCACGTCGGTCGTGAAATTGAACTGGTCGATCTCGGTGTACTGAATCCGGGCCCAATGCTGCGACCAGCCTGCGCCAACGTCCTGCCCGAGTGAACCACCCCAGATCGTGTTGACGACCAGCTTGATCCCGTGCGGCATGAGCAGTTCGGGGGGTAGCAACGTAGGGCCGTTGGGGTTGCTGTTGATGTCGCCGAAGCCTTTTTCGCAACTCGTCGCGACTAGCAATCCAGCGACCAATGTGGCAGAATAGGTTATTTTTTGGAAGAGTTTCATGGTTGTATTTTTTGCCTTTTTCGAGGCATCTTTTCAAAGATTAAACCCAAGATTAAAGCCAATGCTGCGGGCTGAGGGCAGGTTTCCGTTTTCAAAACCCTGCACGTTGCCATCGCCGTAGTAGCTGGTTTCGGGGTCGATGTGCGGCACGTTGCTGTAGAGCAGCGCCAGGTTGCGCACGGGCGTCCGGCCAAACCACTTGTTGGTCAGCGTGTAGCTCACCCGCAGTTCCCGCCACTTCACGTAGCTGGCGTCGAACATATAGTTTTCGTTGTTGTTGCGGTTGTAAAAGTTGTGGTAGTAATTTTCGGGTGCCACAACGGCCTTCGTGTTGGGCGCGTAGCTAAAACTGCCGTCGGCATTCTTGGTCTCGGTGACGCCCTGCGCCACAATGTTTCCTTCCCGACCCAGCAATTCCCACTTTGGCTATTTTCAGGTCACTTTAACCCCAAACTCATAGCCAACGTCTCGGTACAATTCATGAAAGTCATTGTACGCTTTCATGACAAAAGCAGCTTTGAGCATA
>JAJAZB010000286.1 GCA_026785975.1 Cytophagaceae bacterium
GGGTGACTCAGAAACCTGGATTACCTCCCCTCTCCACCGGAGAGGGGCCGGGGGTGAGGCTAAATTAGTTTTAAAACAAGGTTTATTTTTTCAAAACATTATTTTCTTTGTTTTCACTGGCGGGCGTGTAGTGCCGAAACAAGCTATTGACCTTCAGTTCGATCACGCCCAGAACAGCTTCCCTGAAAATACCGGACGACATTTTTGATTGCCCCTGCGTGCGGTCGGTGAAGATGATGGGTACTTCTTTGATGCGGAAACCGTATTTCCAGGCGGTAAATTTCATTTCAATCTGAAACGCGTAGCCCACAAACCGGATTCGATCGAGGGGAATCGTGCTGAGTACCCGGCGGGTGTAGCATTTGAAGCCCGCCGTGGCGTCCATCACCGGCATACCCGTGATAAAACGCACGTAAGTTCCGGCAAAATACGACATCAAAACCCGTCCAATGGGCCAGTTGACTACGTTGACGCCCGAAATGTAACGCGAGCCAATCGCCATGTCGTAGCCATCCTGGGCACAGGCCGCCCAAAGCCGGACGAGGTCGTCGGGGTTGTGCGAAAAATCGGCATCCATTTCAAAAATGTACTGATAGCCTTCGCGCAGGGCGTATTGAAAGCCGGCGATGTAGGCCGTGCCCAAACCCAATTTGCCCCGGCGTTCGAGCAGGTGGATTCGCCCCGGATATTCAAACTGCAAATCGCGCACGGCCACGGCGGTCCCATCGGGCGAGCCGTCATCGACCACCAGCAGGTCGAAGTTGGGTTTGAGGCTCATTACTTTACGAATGATGGCCTCGATGTTTTCAATTTCGTTGTACGTCGGTATCACCACCAGGCGGACGCTCTCTGCTTCCGGCATTGATTGGTACGTCGGTGGCGTTGCAATTTCATTCCCCATTCGGATTGCTTCCATGCGCAGTGGCGTTTTGTTGATTAACGCAACGACTGCAATTTTTCGGCCAAAGTTCGCCCTTTTTTGATGGCATCAGTCAAGGAAACGCCATTCAGCCAGTTGGTACAAAAAAATAATCCCTCTTTTTCTAAGGCGGCGGCTTGTTGCTGGGCGGGCAGCGCGTGGGCATCGTACTGGGGAATGGCGCGTTCCCAGCGGAATATTCGTTGAAAAGTTGGCTCGCCCGTCACGCCAAATACCCGTTGCAATTCAGCGTTGAGTTGGCGTAAAAGTGCCTCGTCGGGCAGGTGGGCGCGGTTAGCCGATTGACTGCCCCCCACAAAACTGGTCAGCAACACTTCATCGGGCGGGCAACGGGCGGCAAAAACCGAACTACTCCACAAATGCCCGGCGGCGAACAGACCCTCAATTTTCGGATTGAGTCCACCAAAACCCTGCAAGGGATGACGCACGTCGGCGCGGCGAAAAGCGGTATGTACGACCGTCATGGGCGGATACCGAATGGCTTCCAGCACCTGGCTGAAGGCGGGCAAACTCTCCCGAAACCAACCGGCGCAAACGAAAGCCGGTGCCGTGACGATTAGTTTATCAAACTCTAATTCCCCCGCCGAAGTAACGACCCGCCAGCCCGAATCCGGGTTTTTATGAATGGATTGAACATCAATTCCAAAACGGATTCCGTCCAGTTTGCTGGCCATGACCCTGGGCAGGGTTTGTAAGCCATCGCGAAAGCTAACCGATTGCCGACGCTCACCGGTCCGGTTTTTCATCAAGCCCTTCAGCACCGAACCATGCTCCCGCTCGTAGGCCACCAGGGCCGGAAACGTTTGAGCAACCAGTAGCTGTTGGGGATCACCCGCGTAAATGCCCGCCACGAATGGATTCAGCGCGTAGTCAACGAGTTCGGGTGAAAAACGCCGGGCAAAAAAAGCCGCCAGCGTTTCGCCCTCGGGCGAACGGCTCGCCACGCGGCTTTCGCGCAGCACGGCGAGTTTGGTTTTCCAACCGAAAAAACCTCCGAACAACAAACTCAACGGTCCCGACGGTAATTGGCGGTACGCGCCGTTGCGAAATACGTAGCGGTCGTCGCCGACCGGGTTGGCGGGCAGTAGTTGTGAACTCAGGTCGAGCTCGTGTAGAAACGCCCGGACTTCCTGGTCGATGAGCAGAGAATTCGGGCCCAGTTCGCGGAGGTACTCGCCTTCGCGAACCGAGCGGATGTAGCCCCCCGGCTCAGCGTTACCTTCGAGTAACTGGTAAGCAGTGCCGCTTTTCTGAAGCGACCAGGCCACCGTCAGGCCCGAAAGGCCCGCCCCTAAAATACCAATGGGTAGGGAAGTGCCGCTCATAAAACTCGTTTGCGGTTGGCAGACGAATCTGCCGATACCCGACGCTCTTCGGCCTGTAGGCTGTCGATGACGGCCTTGTAAATCTCCTGGTACAGTTTCGGCTGCGATGCGTAGTACAGGTAGCTGCGCCGGTAGGTAGCCGTATCGACGTTGTATTTTTTGTAAATGCGTTTTTCGAGTTGATGGTACACCACCAGAGAGGAATCCTGCGAATGCAGACCCAACTGCGACACGCGCTGTTCGCCAAGATGAACGTCGTGCAGGATTTGCGCCATCGTTCCGGTGGGAATCAAATCGTCGGGTCGGTCGTCGGCGCCGCAAGCCGTCAGTGCCAACGTCAGTGCCAGAATGATTACTTTTGTGTTCATACGTTCGGTTAACAAAGGTAGAAACGAAACGCGGTTGCTGCGTTGATGAATCATGGAAAACCTACTGGCCAGGCTTCAGAAGTACGAAATCCGCATTCGCAAAGCCGTCAACTCACAGATGCACGGCAACTTCCGGTCGGTATTCAAAGGCTCCGGGCTGGAATTCACGGATTTGCGCCTCTACCAGTACGGCGATGACATCCGGTTAATCGATTGGAACACCTCAGCCAAAGGCCACGGTACGTTCATCAAGATTTTCAAAGAAGAAAAAGAGCAAACGGTTTTCTTCATGGTCGACGTGAGCGCTTCGCAGGAAGTGGGCGGCATTCAGCGGTCCAAACTCGACACGACGAAAGAGATTTGCGGAGTGCTGGCCCTGTCGGCCATCAAGGAGGCGAGCCACGTGGGCCTGTACTGTTTTTCGGATAAAAAAGAAAAATATATGCCGCCCGCCAATAGCCTCAAACACGGGTATCAGATGATTCTGGAATTGTTTCGGCTGCGGCCCGAATCCCTGAAAACCAACCTGGCCGCCGCCCTGGGTTTTGTGTTGAACATTCTCAAGCGCCGCAGCGTCGTTATTCTGATTTCTGATTTCATCGACACCGGGTACCAAAAAAATCTGAAAGCCCTAGCCCGTCAGCACGACCTGGTGGTGATCCACCTCTACGACCAGCGGGAGGTAAATCTGCCGCGTTTGGGTATCATTCCGGTGTACGATACCGAAAGCCGGCGCACGGTGTGGGTGAATACCTCGTCGCCCCGGTTCCGGTCGCGGATGCGGGGCGTTTTTCAGGAAAATCAGCAGCAACTGGAACTGCTTTGTAAACAGTTTAAGGCCAACTATCTGGCCGTTGATTCAATGGAAGATTTTGTTCCGGCACTCATCCAGTTGTTTCGGGTGCGGAAGTGAAAGCGAAGTACAATTTAACCCACCCTGTCGATTTGAAACGCACCGACGTAGGTACCCGATGGTTCTTGGGAATACTGGTGAGTGGCACCTGCGCGCTGCCGGGGGCTTTTGGTCAGTTGCCGAAAGGGCAATTTCTGACGGACACGATGAAGTTGGGAAGTCCGGTGGTTTTCTCGCTCAGTTTCCGGCACAACCCCGCTACAGAGGTATTTTTCCCTGATTCCACCCATGATTTCTCCCCGTTTCAACTCCGGGAGCGCCGGTATTTCCCGACCCGTACTACCCGGAACAGTAGCCTCGACAGTGATACCTACACGCTGGTATCGTTCGACATCAAGCCCGTTCAGCGCTTGAGTTTACCCGTATTTGTGTGGAACGGGCGCGACTGCACAACGGTGTGGGCATACACCGATTCCATCCGGTTTAATCAGTTGGTGCGCGGTGCCGCCAAAGGCCAAGCCCTGCGCACGGATGCCCAAATGCAGCACCTGGCGCAACAACTCAACTACCCGTATGCTTTGCTGGTGGCCCTGGGGCTGATGTTGGGGGGCGGGCTGGTGTACGGTTTGTTTGGCGAAGCGCTCCGGCGGCAGTGGCGATTATACCAAATGCGCCGTCGTCACGCCGATTTCCTGCGGACGTTTCAACGCCTGGGGCGGGACATCAATACCCGAAAAAATTTGGCCAACGTTGAAAAAGCGGCCCTGCTCTGGAAAAAATACCTCGAACGCCTCGAACGCCGCGCTATTACCTCGCTAACGACCCGCGAACTGATCCATACCTTCCCGGATGAGCAACTACCCGATGCGCTCCGCGAAGTCGATGCCAGCGTGTACGGCGGCGTGTTTTCGCCCCGGATTCAGGAATCACTGGGAATCCTTCGGGAATTGGCTACTCGTCAGTATCGTCAACGGCGGCGGGAAGCGCTTCTCGCGGGGCGGAAACAGGCGTAGGTCCACGGATAAACCTGACCCGTTGCGAACTGGCAAATCGATAAACTGAGTATGTGGGAATGGCTTTCAACGTCCTGGTTCAACTACGAAACGCTCCGGCAGTTTGAGTGGGCACACCCGTGGTTTCTGTATTTACTGCCGGGAGTACCCCTGCTGTTTTTGCTCCGTGCCTGGTTGCACGGCCGGTCCCGGCAACGACTCCGCGTCGCTTTTTTGGCCCGCGAGGTTCGTACCAGTTGGGTCGAGTACCTGCGTTACCTGCCCGCACTGCTGGCGATGGTGGGGGTGGCGCTGGTGCTGATCGCTTTGGCCCGTCCCCAACGCGTCAGTCAACAGGTGGAGCGCAGCTCCGAAGGAATTGACATCGTGCTGGCACTCGACATTTCCGAGTCCATGCTCGAAACGGACGTACTTCCCAACCGCCTCGACGCCGCCAAACGGGTTGCCAAATCCTTCGTGCTTGGCCGCTTTCAGGACCGGATCGGCGTGGTGGTTTTTGCGGGTGACGCGTTCTCGCTTTGCCCGCTCACAACCGACTACGAGTTGATTAACCAATCCATTACCGGTCTCGACGCCAGTCTGATCCGCACCGCCGGAACGGCCATTGGCTCCGCTTTGGGCTTGAGTATCAATCGATTACGGGAGTCGAAAGCCAAAAGTAAAGTTATCATTTTACTCAGCGATGGGGATAATACCGCCGGCAATCTCGATCCCGTCACGGCGGCCCAGTTGGCGCGGGTCTACGGCATTCGGGTGTACACTATTGCGGTCGGCGAACGTACTCGCCCAGTCACTGACTCGTTGACGACGGCCCGCGTCGATGAGGAAATCCTGAACCAGTTAGCCACCATCGGGCAGGGGCAGTTTTTCAGAGCGACCGACGCCCGGACCTTGGGGCTTATTTTTAGTCGCATCAACGGTTTGGAAAAGGCTCGGGTCAATACGACCCGTTACCGGGAAGTGCGGGACTTTTACAATGTGTATTTACGCTGGGCGATGGTCTTTCTGCTCTTGGCGTTTTTAACCAGAAGTACCTTTATTGGAAATGTGCTGGAAGATTAAATCCTGCCTGAATCACCCTGGAATTGACCAGTAATGTTGAAATCCCACTACCATCCGACCGGGCTTGAGGCGGGCCTCGATGAGGTCGGTCGGGGTTGTTTGGCGGGTCCCGTCGTGGCCGCCGCCGTCATTTTGCCAAAAAACTACACGCACCCGCTGCTGAATGATTCGAAGCAACTCACGCGAAGCCTCCGTGAACGCCTGCGCGGGGAAATTGAGCGAGAGGCACTTTCTTACGCTGTAGCTGAGGCATCGAATGAGGAAATTGATCGGATCAATATTCTGAACGCCAGCTTCTTGGCCATGCACCGGGCAGTTGATCGACTGAGTTTTCGCCCGGAACATTTGCTTGTCGATGGCAACCGATTCACGCCCTACCCGCTTATTCCGCATACGTGTATTGTGAAGGGTGATGCGCAATACCTGTCGATTGCCGCCGCGTCAATTTTAGCCAAGACGCACCGGGATGCGTTGATGGAACTACTGGCAGGCCAGTTTCCTGAATACGGTTGGGCGCAAAATGTTGGCTACCCGACACCCCACCACCGCCAGGCTTTACGACAGCACGGACTGACGCCCTACCACCGACGAAGTTTCAGGTGTTGCCCGATTGAAGGGCGATACTCCCAAAATAGTACAACATATCACCCTGATTTCTAAAAATATTTGTTGAAAAAGTACAAACCTTTGTTCGCTGATTGAAAAAACTTTACAAAAAGTTCATCGGGGGCTTGCGGAAAGTAAAATGGATTTATAATACCTTTGTAGATGCGCCTGAACCCTAAATCAAAATAATCTTCGGGGATTGGCTGGTATTTAAAATTTTATATTCCTTCACACCAACAAAAAATTACTTTTCTTTACGCCTCAACTTTAACCTTTTTCACAAAACCCTAAATTATCAACCAATGAGTAACACTACCAAAACTTCCACTCCCGCAGCAAAACCCGCCGCTCCCGCCCAAAAAAAATCAGGGGGTATACCCTCAGGTCTGGTTATTCTGGTGCTGGCTATTATTTCGGCGGCTATCTATTATTTAGTATTCGGGAACGGAGTCAACTTTGAAGGAGGAGACAACGCCAACGACCCACTACCCGGCAATTATTTCGGAATCGTGTTTAAAGGAGGACCCATCGTACCCGTTTTATTGACCTGCTTCCTGACGGCCATCGTCTTCTCTATCGAGCGGATCTTCACCATTGCTAAAGCAAAAGGCACGGGCAATATCGATGCGTTCGTCCGTAAAATTCAAAGCCTGCTCAATGCCAACGACATCCCGGCCGCGCTGAAAGAGTGCGATCGGCAAAAAGGTTCGGTTGGCAACGTGACCAATGCGGCACTGCGCAAGTACCAGCAACTGACGACGGATACGGAATTGAATAAAGAACAAAAGCTGGCCGCCTTGAGCAAAGAAGTCGAAGAAGCTACCTCGCTCGAACTGCCTATGCTCGAGAAAAACCTGACTATCATTGCCACGCTGGCTTCGGTTTCAACGTTGGTTGGTCTGCTGGGTACCGTGCTTGGGATGATCCGGGCCTTCGCCGCCCTGGGTCAATCAGGAGCGGCTGACTCCTCGGCCCTGGCCAACGGGATTTCGGAAGCCCTCGTCAATACGGCACTTGGTATCGGTACCTCCGCCATTTGCATTATTGGATACAACTATTTCACGAGCCGTATCGATGAGTTGACGTACAGCATCGACGAAATCGGACTGAGTGTCAGCAACAACTTCGCGTCGCACTATTAGGCGATCAGCAGAGTGTCCGAATTTTTAATAAAAAGGGCCCTCCTCTCGTTTAAATAGTGTTTTTCACCCGAATTGTTTAAAAAACCCAATGGCACAAGTAAAAGCAAAACGACACGGCGTTTCGCTCGACATGACGGCGATGTGTGACGTAGCCTTTCTGCTGCTCACCTTCTTCATCCTGACCGCGAAACTACGTCCCGACGAGGCGGTGCAAGTGACACCGCCCACTTCGATTGCCCAAACGCCCATCAAAGACAGCGAAATTATCACGGTCACGGTGGCGGCCGACGGTCGGATTTTCGTGGGTGCCGATGCACAACCCGTGCGTGTAGGTATGCTCGACAGAATTGGTGCGAAGTATAATATTACGTTCACTGCCGCCGAGCGCGAGCAGTTTAAACTGATGGAAAACTTCGGGACACCCATCGCCAACGTAAAGCAACTCCTTAATCTGGAACCCGCCGAACGCAAAGCCGAAGGAGTGCAGACCGGAATTCCCTGCGATTCGGTGCGCAACGAACTGGGTGACTGGGTGCTTTACGCCCGTATGCTCAATCCCAAGCAGCGCATCGTTATCAAGGCCGACAGCGAAGCCGAGTACAAAGTAGTGAAGAACATTATTGATGCCCTGCAAACGCAAAACATCAATAACTTCAACTTGATTACCGGGCAGGAAAGTCGGCCGGTAGGGTCGGCCAAGAAAAAGTAAAATTCCTACATAACCCGATTGGAACCATGTCAGAAATAAGCACCTCCGACGGGGGTAAGGGCGACAAGAAAGTTCGGGCGAAGAAAATGTCAACCAAGATTGACATGACTCCGATGGTGGACCTGGGCTTTCTCCTTATCACCTTTTTTATTCTCACCACTACCCTGTCCAAGCCCGTCGTGATGGAATTGGGGATGCCCGACAAAGACGATATTAAGCCGGAAACCCAGCCCATCAAAGAGTCTGAGGCCATTACGGTTCTGCTCGACAAGGACAACAAGATTTATTGGTACCAGGGGGCCGATCCTAAAACGGCCGAAGTCATTCGGACGGATTATTCACCGAAAGGAATCCGGCGAACGTTGTTACAGAAAAAAGCGGAGGTCGGCGAAAAATTCGTGGTCTTGATTTCGGCAACTGACGAGTCGAGCTACAAAAACATGGTGGATATTCTCGACGAAATGGCCATCACCGACAATCGGCGCTACGCCATCGTTGATTTTGCCCCGGCTTACAAAGCAGCCATCAAAAAAGGCGAGACCGCAGCAAAATAATTTTTGATAAAAAAACTAATAAAATAGTTGACAAACTAATTTATTAGTTTTAAGTTTGATCATCCAAAACATTCCGACAACCCTCACAATGGCCGAAGAAGTCAAAATCACTTCGAATACCACGCTGGAGGACCTTATTTTCGCCAATCGAAATAAGGCGTACGGAGCGTACTTTCTGCGCCACGTGTACAGCAAGACGGTTCGTAACTCAGTCCTCATCGGCGTTGCGGCAGTAACTCTCGGGTTAGCGGGTCCATTTATCTACGCCAAGATTAAACCCTCGGACGAAAAGAAAAAGGTGACCCTGGCCAACCCGATGGACGTACCGCCCCCACCCATGGACGAAAGTAAACCACCGCCACCACCCCCGCCGCCACCGCCACCGGAGGTGCCCAAACCGATAAGCACGACCAAGTTCCTCCCGCCGGAAATCAAACCCGACGAAGAAGTGAAAACCGAGGAGCCACCGCCAACCCAGGAAGCGCTGAAGGAAGCCCCCGCCAGTACGGAAACCGTGGTGGGTGACCCCAATGCGACCGAAGTGGTGATTGACCCCAACGAGGGCAAGGCCAAAGTAGAAGTGGTCGAGGTGAAGCCGGTTGAAGAACCCATCTTTACCGTGGTTGAGCAGCAGGCGGCCTTCCCCGGTGGACAGGAGGCGCTTGCCAAATTTCTTGGAAAGAACATCAAGTACCCAGCCGAAGCCCAGCGGGCCAACGTACAGGGTAAGGTGTTCCTGAGTTTCGTGGTATCGCCTAATGGCAGTATCTCCGATGTCGCGGTGTTGAAGGGACTCGGTTTTGGGTGTGACCAGGAAGCCATGCGCGTGGTAAAAACGATGCCCCGGTGGTCGCCCGGCCGACAATCGGGACGCGCCGTGAAATCGCGCTTCAACCTGCCTATCACTTTCCAGTTGGAGTGATCGCCCGCCTGCTATTCTGAACGTATTTTTAGAAAATGGGTCAGGTGTAAATCTGGCCCATTTTACATTTAGCCGGTTTTAAGTTTTCAACGGATGAATACGCAAATCAACGATATCATGGCGGGCACGGTCTCGCTGGTTCTTCTTGGTTTAGGAGTTTATCTGATTAGTGATGCATACAACCTCGGACTCCGTGGCCAATTAACCGAAAATTCAGCCCGCATCATGGGCTGGCTGTTCGTGGCGTACGGGCTGTTCCGGGGTTGGCTGGTGTACCGGCGCATACGGAACCGACAGGATTAAAAAGCAGGGAATGATTATTTACGGATTGAAATACCTGAGTTGTCAGACCAACGTTTCAATACCTATGAAACAGGTCGCGTACATTGGGGGGGTTCTGATTCTGGCGAGTGGTCTACTGGCCTGCGGTGATTCGGATAAGCCAGCGGATACCGTTTCGACGGGGGATATCGTTATCGCGTCCGACCAATCGCTCCAGCCTTTGATCGAGGCCGAAGAAATGGCTTTTGAAGCCAGTCGGAAATACGCCAAAATTACCCCGAAGTACGTCACTGAACTTAAAGCGATTGAAATGTTGCTCAACGACAGCGCCCGGGTTGCGGTGGTGACGCGTGAATTTAACGCTCGGGAACGCAAAATACTGGCGGAACAAAAATTTCAATACCGGAGTATGAAAATTGCCATTGACGCGGTTGCGCTCATTACCAACGATGCCAATGCCGACACCCTGATCAGCACCGACCAACTGCGCGACGTATTGACGGGCAAAATCACGCAGTGGAATCAACTCAGACGTGGCGGGAAGCAGCAAACGGGAGGCGGTAAAATCACCGTCGTATTTGATAACAACAGTTCGAGCAACCTGAGTTATTTACTCGACACCCTCGAAATCAGTGATCAGGTTAAGGCCCCTGTTTTTGCGGTAAAATCGAATGAAGAAGTTATCGCTTTCGTGAAAAAGAACCCGAATGCGATGGGCGTTATTGGGCTAAACTGGATTAGCGACAGCGACGATCCCAAAACGCCAGGTTTCATGCAAGGTATCCGGGTGATGGGCGTCGCCCGGCGGCCCGAGCCGGAACCGGAGGATTATTTTCAACCGTTTCAGTACAACCTGGCGCTGAACCGGTATCCGCTCTCGCGCAACGTGTTGATGATTACCAAAGAAGCCCGGCGAGGATTGGGCACCGGATTTATAAACTACGTAGCCAGTGATCGCGGCCAGCGAATTGTGCTGAAAGCGGGCTTACTTCCCGCCACTCAGATCATCCGATTGGTCAATATCCGCCCGGAGTAGTTTTCAGTTTCAAAAAATGGGGTTATTTTCGCATCCCGATTGTTATTTTTTGGAGGAAGATTCTGTTTTCAACGTACTTAACCAAATTTTTTCTACTCATGAACTTGAAACGCAAGTCAATGTTGGTTACAACGCTCCTGCTGGCGATTGGATTACTGGGCGCCAGGGCGCAGGACGTTCAGACCGCACTGCGCGCCTTAGACGCTGAGCGCTTCGCCGCTGCCCGAACCATGTTTAAGCAAATGGCCGCCTCAAATTCGGCTGAAAGCCAGTTTTATCTGGGATATTTTTATTTACGGACCGCTAACGTAGATTCTTCAAAACGAGCCGTTATGCTGGATTCAGCAAAAATGGCCTTTGATAAAGGGGTTGCTACCGATGCCAAAAGTGCCTTGAATATGGTTGGGCAGGGTGGCGTGGCGCTGGCCGGGAAGAATCTCGCCGAAGGAAAAGCGAAAATCACCCAGGCCCTTGATATGACGAAAAATCGGGATGAAAACGTCATGTGGCGGGCCGCTGAAATGTATACGCTCTTTGAAAAAGGCGGTGCCACCGACCCCGCCGAAGCTATTCGGCTGGTTGATGCCATTGGTGTGCTGAAGAAAAAAACGGAGCGCCCGGATTATCAAATTGTAAAAGGAGACGCTTTTTTGATTCGCAACGATGGCGGAAATGCGGTGACAGCCTACGAAGAAGCCCTACGGCTTAACACCGACAACTCCAGTTCGAATATTGCTAAAATTCAGACCCGCATCGGGAAAGTATTCAAGCGGGGTAAAAACTACGTAGAAACGCAGAAAGGCTTCCTGAACGCGATTCAGGCCGATTCCAATTACGCGCCGGTTTATCAGGAATTTGGCGAATTATGGCTGATGGCGGGCGATTACAAGCGGGCCGCCCAGAACTACCGCAAGTACCTTGAGAAAAGCGAGGGAACGCCCGAAGACCGGTTGCGCTACGCCAAATTTGCCTTCCTGAGCAAGGATTACTCGAATGCCGTGGCCCAACTCGACCAGATCAAGGGCAAACTCAAGGATACCGACATCAATCGGATGTACGGGTATTCCTACGTGGAATTGAACAAGCCTGATTTGGGAGTTGAAAATTTGCAACAACTCTTGCAGGCTTTGCCCGATGATAAGGAATTGTCGACCGACTACGGGTACCTGGGCCGGGGATACAGTATGTTGGAAGCCGACTCAGCCGGTAGAATATTGAACGATTCTTTATCCCTGCAATTCCTATCCAAGGCGGCACCGGCGGATACGAACAACAACTACTTTGCCAACATTGCCGAAGTGAAATTCAAGAAGAAAGACTATAAAGGGGCCGCTGAGGCTTATCAACAGTCGGTTGATTGGAAAGAAAAAAAGAGTGACGAAAAGCCCAGTCCCAACGATTATCTAAGCGCAGGCCGTAGCTATTATTTTGCGTATGCAACGGCCCCCAAGGAGAGTCGCGATTCGACACTATTGCCCAGGGCTGACTCGGCTTTCGTTAAACTGGCCGAACTTGTACCGGAATTTGCCGCCGCTCAGTTATGGCGTGGCCGGACTAATGCACTCATGGATCCGACTGGCGTGAAGGAACAAGCTAAACCCTTCTACGAAAAGTACATCGAACTGCAGAAAGATACGGCGACGGCTGGTCGGCGCACGGAACTTGCTGAAGCCAACAAGCGTCTGGCTTATTACGCTCAAGTAAAGCAAGATATGCCGAAAGCCACGGAGCACTTCACCAATGTGCGCAATTATAACCCAGCGGATAAAGACGCCGAAAACTTCTTCAATCCGCCCGCACCGCCTGCAGCTGCGGTTAAACCTGCCGCCAAACCAAAGGCAAAACCGGGTGCAAAACCAGCACCTAAAAAGAAGGTTTCGTAAGTAGATAAACCAGTTTTTTCAAACAAAAAGAGTCTCCTAATCAATTGGGAGACTCTTTTTGTTTGAAAAATGTTAAACTCAACTCAAGGTCTGCAAACGATTCGCTTGGTTACCGCAAACCCGTCGGCTTTAACGCGCATCAGGTACAAACCTGGTTGTCGGCTCAGGTCGATGCCGAGGCGCTCTTCAAAGCCATTGACCAAATGGTGGTACACTTCCTGACCGGCGAGGTTGTAAATCGTAATTTCGCCGTTGGCCAGATTTCGTTTGGTTTCGATGGTGAAAAAACCGTCGCGACTCGGGTTCGGGTAAATGCTCAGGCCCTGGTTGGCGCTTTCGTCCGTAAAGGCAATCGTCGAATCGGTAACGGACGAAAAGCAAACCAATTTGATGAGGGGTGGCGCTTCGGGGTATTCGGCCCGCGCCCGGACGGAATAAACGCCGTTGGTGCTGGCTTTGATCCAGGGACTACTGAAAGTAATTACCTCGTCGTTGCGTTTCCATTCATAATCGGTCGCATTGGCGGCGGTCGCCCGCAACGTGTAGGTTCCAATTTTAAGCAGATTGGGTTTGTCGGGCAGGGCACGGAAATTAACCGCCATTTCCGCCGATGCTGACGACTGGCAACGGCGGCTGTCCGTAACCCGAACCGAGTAGGTCCCCGTGTTGGCGACGATAATACTCTTGGTCGTTGCGCCATTGTTCCAGAGATAACTTTGCGCGCTGGAGGCGGTCAGCGTGATGGTACCGCTGCCCTGGCACAAGGACGGCACCTTGTCGCTGCTGATGAGCGGCTCGGACGGAAGCGGGTACACCGTGACCGCTACCGCCGCCGAAGGGGCCGAACCGCAACCGCCCGCGTCGATGGAACGGGCCGAAAAAGCACCGGGTTGGCTTACGGTGAGCGTCCGACCCGTACTCCCATTGCTCCAGATGGTGTTGCCCGCGTAACCGGATGTGAGCGTGACACTGCTGCCTTCGCAAAAAGCGGTTGCTCCGCTGGCGGCAATGCCCGGTGCCGGTAACGTCGAACTGGTTGCCGTGGTGACGATCACTGGCACCGAGCGCACCAAACAGCCGAACACATTTTTCGTACCGACTGAATAACTGCCTGCATCGGTAATGCTGATGCTCCGGGTGGTGGCACCCGTGCTCCAGATATTTTCGGAAGGACTGCTGGAGATTAAGTTGACGCTGGTTTTGGCACAAAGCCGTAAGGGGCCATCGGCGGTGAGGGTAGGGCGGTCCTGGAGCATTGTCGGTGAAAACGTAAGTGGTGGCGTGAGGTAAAAATTACCCTTGCCGTCGCTGAGCCGGGCCGAGAACGTGCCGCCGGTAGCCGGAACCGTCAGGGTGGGCGTGGTTTGCCCGCCCGACCAGGTGTACGACGTAAAATTGCCCGGAAGCGTGAGCAGAATCGTATTGCCCGATGTAGACGCACAACTAACCGTTGGAATCGGCGGAGGCGTGGCCGCGTAGGGCTGCGACTTCGTAAAAAAATCAGCGTTGAGCGCATCTGACCAGAATTGTACGGCCAGAATCTGCCCTTTTTCGCCGTAATGCAATCCGTCAGGGCGGTTTTCGGGTCCGGCGATCTGGTCAAGATTAGGACCACTAAACACGTCGGGTAGGGAACTGATAACCCCATTTTGCGCATCCGTCACGTGGGTTGCCACCCCGTGGAGGTACGACGAACGCGCCACCACCCAGGCCAGGCGGGGTTTGGCCGCATCTTCCCGATTTTTGCTGATCAAAAACCGGGTGTTGGCCAGAATTTGCGCGGTGGTTTTCTCACGATCATTTTCACCATGAATGGATAAAACGGCCCGGATTCCCGTGGTGGGCACGTAGAAATTAAAAATGTCTTTCAGTAAAACGTACGGCATCCCGATGGCGGAGTTGACGAAGAGGTGACTGAACGAAATACCTGCCGCCGACTGGTACCATTGCTCGGTAGACGTGCCACCAAATCCGGCGGCGTAAAACAAAACCGGTACGTTGAGCTTGCGGGTAAGCAGGTCGCCCAACCGGCCCCAGATCCAGGGCGTACCGCTGTACGGCGCCAGTCCCGAACTGGCCGAAAGATGGGCAAAGATTCGGGCCGGTAAAAATTCTGATTTACCAGAAGCATTGAATTGCCGGAATTGCTCCGATTTTAAATCGAAGGGAACGCAACTGACCCGGTCGTCGGTACCCGCCACGCTGGGATAAATAGCACCCTGCGCGTTGGAATGACCAATAAAGGCAAATACTTCGCCCACCCCCACGCGGTCGAGGGTCGTCGTGGCCACGAGGCTGTTGTTTAGCCAACCCCGCACCTCAAGCTGATACCAACCTCCGCTGACCGACAGCGAACCCGAAAAGATACCCCCCGTCGGATTGGTTTGGATCGTCGTCCAACTCGTGGCAGCTCCCTGCCCACTGACGCGGGGCGCGAAGCGGGCTTCCAACTTATCGAGATACTGCGCGTAGGTTCCCGCAATCGACACCGTCGCGCGGTTGGCATTGTCGCGTTGAAACACCGCCCGGCTGCTCGGAAAGGTAATCTGGATCTGGGCCAGTGCGGCTCCGCACAACAACCAGGCCAGTGTGGTGACCAGAAGGGGTTTTCCGAAAAAATTCATGACAAAACTGGTCGTGAACACCTTCGGAAAGTCCCGCGATCCTCGTTTACCGGGGTTCGATCCGAATGCGTTTGGTTTGCCGGAAGCCCTCATTCTGCACTTGCAGGAGGTACAAACCGGGGGCTGTAATCAGATCAATGCGGTTACGCGCATTGAACGTTGAAATCGTTTCCGAAAAAATAACGCGGCCGTCGAGAGTGAGTATCGTGACCGTGGCGTCCATCAAATCGATTTTCGTTTCGATGGTTACCTGGCCCTGACTGGGGTTCGGGTACACGCTCAGGCCCGAATCGCCCGGTTCAAACGTGAATTTGAACCCAGGGGAAGGTTTTGAAAAACACGCCAACCGATTGACCGGTGCCGAAACCTGGTATTCGAGCCGGGTTTTAACCGTGTATTCGCCTTCACTAACTACTTTGATGGCTTGCGTGCGAAACGAGATCGGTTGTCCACCAAGTTGCCAGTTGTAGTCGTCACCCGCTACGTTTCCGGTGGCCTCCAGGGTATACGCCCCCACCCGTTCGATGACGGGCGTACTGGGTAGTGGCCTGGTGTCCACAAAAATGGAATTCGATGGCGGCGAAACGCATCCGTTGGTAACCGTAGCAAAAAAATTGCCAGTTTTTACGGCCTGCGTACGTTTTGTGCGATCTGCTGTCAAATTCCACCCGGTTTCCAAAAAACTATCACTGCATAGCTGCACCGAATCGCCCTGACAAAATTCAGTAACTCCCCCGGCACTGATGCGGGGAGCCGCTGGCAGGGGATTGGAC
>JAJAZB010000287.1 GCA_026785975.1 Cytophagaceae bacterium
GTCGCCGCTGCCTGCGCGGCTGCGGCCAGAAAGCCGTCCCGGTGGGCCGTAGCCGCCGCGAATAAGGCCCGGGCAATCCACTCGTCTTTTTCGTTTTCCGGATTTAGCGTGGCTTGCCACAGCGCCGCCCCGGCGGCTTCGGAAGCAGGCAACGTCACCGTAGCGACCATCGCCGCCAGCCGAACGTTGAGGTTGGGATCGTTGATGGCGTTGGTTTTTTGGAAAATTTCCCCCGTTTGGTTGTTACCGGGCATGACCTCGATGGCGGCTTTGCGAACCCCGGCCGCCGGGTGGTTGAGCGCTTTGGTCACAGCCTCCACTGCCGAAGAATTCCCGTTGAGTACGCCCAAACCGTGTAGAGTCCACAGCGCGTGTACCGCCGGGCTGTTGAGGCCAATCGCATCGACGCGCTGATCCGCAATGATTTTTAAAAGTTCGGGAACAACCGCCTGATTCTTCGCTTCGACCAACAGGCGCTGGGCGGTCATACGCCAGAACATATTGTCGCTTTTCAGCGCGGCCAGCAAAGCCGGAGTGTCCGTGATCGTGAGTTTGATCGGGGTGTACGGTTTAGCTTTTTTGTAAACCACCCGGTACACCCGGCCAAAGTTGATGTCGCGCAAGGGACTGATAAACGCATTCCCCTGACCCTTAAGCTGTTCGGTGAAGGGTAGCACCATATTCGACGGGGCCTGGCGCTCCACGAACACGTTATGCTGGATGATGAAGTTGTACCAATCGGCTACCCACAGCGCCCCGTCCGGGCCGACTTCGGCCTGCACTGGCCCCACCCATTCATCCGAACTGGCCAGGAAATTCCAGCCGTCTTTCTCCGTAAATCCCGCCCCGCTGGGTTCAATAATCGCACTGTGAACCAGCCGCACGGTCGGTTCGCAAATAAAGGCAATTCGGTTCCAATAACTCTGGGGGAAACTCCGGGCCGTGTAGAGGTGGTGCCCGGCTGCCGACGTAAACCCGCCCACGACATCGACTTGCCTTAAATTGGGCGTTAACGTGTGCGCATCGTAGTGCCCGTCTATTTTCTGAACGGCTTGTAGCGTGGCCCCCGGCAAGGCCCGCTGCATATATTTTGCGGGCATCGAGTAGAACGCGCTGTGGGTGTTGTTGGCCGTGGAAATGAATACGTTGTTGTCCTCCGAAAACCCCAAACCCCAGGTGTTGTTGCTCGTATTGGCCAGGAAATCGACCCCGGTTCCGTCGGGATTCAGGTTATAAACTCCGGTACGAAAATTCAGGGTTTTCCCGTCGCGCGTGGTGCCGTTGAAGCCGGAACCGACGACGCCCCAGATTTTATTATTGAAGCCGTATTGCAGATTAGACGGCCCGAAGTGGGTATCGTTTTTGTCCCAACCAGTCATGATGTTTTCCCGCACGTCGGCTTTGTCGTCGCCGTTGGTGTCCTTCAGGAAAACAAAGTGCGGAGCCATCGACACAATGATTCCGCCATTGGCAAACACCATGCTAGTGGGAATATTCAGTTTGTCGGCAAAAACGGTAAACTTATCGGCCCGGCCATCGCCGTTGGTATCTTCGCAAATCTTGATTCGGTCGTTGGCCGCGCCGTCCGTTTCCAGAAACGTGTTGGGGTAATCAACCGACTCGACAATCCACAGCCGCCCTTTTTCGTCCCAGGCCATCGCAATCGGATTCGTAATATCCGGCTCGGCGGCGAACAACTGGATGTCGAAATCGGCCGGTACCTGAATCAGTTTTTTCGATTCGTCGGGCGTCAACGCGGCCTGCATTTTGGGGACGAGGTGGCGTTTGGTGTAATCCGTGATGTTAATGTTTGACGACGAGTAAATATCAACATCGGGAATCGCCAACCGCGCAATCTGCTGCGCTACCCCGTCGCCGAGTGCCCAAAGTACCCCGTTGTTGACTAATTTTTGAAAACCGGGATTCGTCCAGGTGCTGTCGTTGTGGCCGTACGCCGTGTAAAATACCCGACCTTTGCCCTGGTTGCGCACCCACGTGTACGGTTCCGACGCGCTGCCTTCGGGCCGCGTCATCAGCACCGTCATGTCGGGGTTGAGTTTTTGGTGAACGTACGTTTCGTCCCAGGAGGTGGTGAACTCCGCAAGCCCCTGCATCACCGGGTGTTTTTTATTGACAATCGTCGTGGCAAACGGGCCGGTTCCGTGGGATTTGAATTGACCCCCCACCGTTTTTACGTACCACTCGGAGTTCTTAAAACAGCCCGAAGCCGAATGCAACGGGATTATTCCTTTGCCACTTTCCACAAAATCTTTCAGGGCTTTTTCCTGCTCAACGGAAATCGAATCGTGGTTGGCGTAGATAATCAGGCCATCGTATTTGCTCAGATTGGCCGTGTTCAGGTCGTTCAGGTCGACCGTGTAGGTGAGGTTAACGCCTTTCTTGAACAGGGAAATCGCCAGCCAGGGCGCGTACTTGCCCGAATCGTGGTGTTTGCTGGTGTTCCCTAAAAACAACACCTCGCCCCGCCGGGCCTCTTTTTGTTCGGTGGCTTGCGCTGAAGGGGTACGGTTTGAACTCAGCTTATTGGAACAACTCTGCTGGAGCAGGCAACTTAGGATTAGTAAACAGGTATATTTTTTCATAGCCATGATGAAGTTTTTGAGTTGTCTGAGAATACCCCCAACCCCCTAAAGGGGGCTTTCCTGACTGGAAATTTCAGCAATTGAAAAAGCCCCTTTAGGGGGTTGGGGGTATTTTGAGCCACACTTGCTGCGTAAACGCGCCGTTCACGGCGGCATCCCAGACCTCGACGCGGACCCATTTCCGACCGTTGAGATTGGTATTGAACGTGAATTTTTGCTTGCCGAAGGGCAGCGTGTTCGTCAAATCGATTCGTTCCCGGAATACCTGTTTCCCGTCACCGGAGATGATTTCGGCGAACGCCAGGGGGAACGTCCAATCCACGTCCATGACAATCGAGGTTTTGCCGCCGCTGGGCAATGCCGTGGTTTCGCCCGCCCCTTTGCCGTTCACGGTAAACGTGGGCAACAGGACTTCACCCGTCGAGACGAAAAATTTACCTTGCTGCATGGCGTTCAGTACGGGTTGCCAGCCCTGGCTGTAATCCGGCAGGGCGTCGAGTTGCAGGTAATTCACGTTCAGGTGGGCGTACGTCTCATTTTCTGGTTCCATCGTGAAAATATCGGCTTCCGCAATGGCGTGTTTTTTATGCCCCCAATTGGCCATGTCGTCCATCAAATCCAGTACGCGTCGGCTCAGGCGGGGTTCGGACAAATCAGCGGGTATGTTTTTCCAGGCCGCCCCAAAGAAACGGTCGGATTTAAAGAAGGCTTCTTCTTTGTATTTATCCGGGTAGCCCGTGGAGCCTTTCGTGCGAGCGTGGGCCGTCCAGGCCAAGCCGTTTTCGGTTTCCAATAATTTCAACATATCGGCTTTGTCGGCAATCCGGTACACCTTCCCGTACTGCGGGTCGTTCGTCACGAAGGGCATTTCGGGTTTACGCGCCATAATCCAGTTCACCGGATTCGGAAAAAAGCTCAGCCAGTGCCCTCCGAAAAATTCGTTGGGTTCTTCGCCGGGCAACAGCAGGAAATCCTTCGTTGACCAGCGCTTACACATATCGTGCAGGGTTTTTAACTCTTTCAGCCGAAGACTATCGGGGCCTTTGGGGTGGGCCGTGTAGTGAAACTCCGCCAGATGCACGATGTCCACGCCGGAGTTTTTGAAGACCTTGAGAAAATTGGGATTGTCTGGCCCCGGATCGCCGGCCGCAGGCTTCCCGGCCAGGATTACCTTCATCACGAATTCATTGTGAAAGTGGCTGGACATGGTTTTGTAGCCCGGCACCGGCTGGTACGAATCGCCGTGGGTAAACTTCTTTACTTCGGCCAGCGCCTGGGCCGGTTTGTCGGTACTCAACAGGCAAAAGAAGTTTAACCGCTGCTGCGTTTTGGGCGGGGCATTGACCCAGGGCACCCAGCGTTTATCGCCCATTAAGTCCTGCCGAATGCCGATGCCAAAATCGGGAATCAGGCTGCGGTAATTGGTTCCGTACCAGGTAAAATCGAGGTTGTAGGCTTCATCCAGCGGATAAAAATATTGGTGGGGCGCCGGGAACAGGGCCAGACTCCCATTACTGCCCGACCCAATAATCGTGCGGTACTTCACCGCCTGCGCCTGGTTGGGTTGTTTCAAATCAGCCGGAATGGACTGCATTTTATTGTCCGTGTCACACCAGGCGAGCGTATTCCAGACTTGCTGTTTGCTAACTAAACCGGCATCGTAAAGGATCGCCGTGGAATCGACCTCGGTGGCCATCACGGCGGCGACGTTGAACAGCGGACTGCCGTTGTAAACCGTGATTTCAATGGCTCCGCTGAAGGTCGCTGCCTGTACCTCCGACACCCGGACTACCGTTCGGGTTCCGATGGTGTTGACGCTCGCGTTTCGCTTGGTCAGCGCCACCGCATAGGCTTTGCTGGGGCGTTTGTTGGTTTTGTCGAAGAAAATGTTCCAGCCATTTTGCGAGATTAAATCCCGCTTGCCGATGGTCAGGACAAAGGCCGGGTCCAGGGCTTTGCCAATTTCTTTGAAAGCGCCCTGTTGCGACAATTGGATGCTGGTAAACAGAGGTTTACCCTGGTCTAAATTGATGAGTAGTTTTCCTTTTTCCTTGTTACTGGCGGGCCAGCTTACCTCCAGATTATTTCCCCGTTTGGTGACGACAGCCCCGTTCGTTTTCTGGTAACCAGACAGGTTGACCGGCGTCTGTGCGTAGGCAAGCGATGAGGTCAATAAAAATAGGAGGGCAATGCTTTTCCTCATGTGGCTATTTCTTATTCGGGCGGTAGGATGTGCTTTTCCAAAGCGTTAATTTTCAGACCGCTCCGTAGCGTAGCGTTTAAATGTATTGGTTCACGAGGTTGTACCCGAAACTTTGCCAACGTTTAGAACCGGGGCGCGTAGCCTTTGGCAAAGTTGGCGCAATCTAACCAGTGTATAACCTCGTGACCCAATACATTTAAAC
>JAJAZB010000288.1 GCA_026785975.1 Cytophagaceae bacterium
TCCGAGTACTCGGACGGTACGCCGCGCGGGGTTAACCAAAAAATAATACCCGTTAAGTCTGCGAACGTACTTAACAAGTTCAACCAGTTACCCCACCGACTCCAGGTATTCTTCACCCGATTGCACGGGTTGCAGGCTGGCCATTTCTTCCATCGAGAACATTCGGGATTTGACGACGAAA
Organism: Cytophagaceae bacterium; assembly: GCA_026785975.1. Lineage (GTDB taxonomy): Bacteria > Bacteroidota > Bacteroidia > Cytophagales > Spirosomataceae > JAJAZB01. The sequence continues at coordinate 182 of JAJAZB010000288.1, forward strand.
CGCAACCCCAACGGAATTTCCAGCGAAAAACTTGAACCCCGGCCGGGCGTCACGTCGATGGTAAGTTGGGTGTACTGCCAGTACTCGAACTGGTCGGCGTTCATGAAAAAATCGCAGCCATGGATCGTGCCCACCCACACGTCGCTGGCCCCCACGCGGAAGTCGCCTTTCTCGAAGCACATGGGTTGGGAGCCGTCGCAGCAGCCGCCGCTCTGGTGAAACATCAATTCGCCGTGCTCTGCCCGCAAACGGTCGATGAGCGCATCAGCGGCGGGGGTGGAGAGAACACGTTTTAAGGAGTGCATGGCCGTTAAGGAGTTTTGAAACGGTCAATGGTCAGCGTTCAGTTTTCACCGAACGCTGACCATTGAACATCAATTGGTTGTCATTGATTTGAGCAAAGATTTGACAACTTTCCCAAATAATCTGCTGAGAGCAAGTGACTTGTAAAGTTGTCAAATCTACTTTCTGCGAGGTTATTTCTCAGAAAAAGCCCAGCTTATTCTTGTCGTACGAGATGAGCATATTCTTCGTTTGCCGGTACTGGTCGATGCTCATCTTATGGTTTTCGCGCCCGTAGCCCGACTTTTTGTAGCCGCCAAACGGCGCGTGAGCCGGGTAAGCGTGGTAGCAATTGACCCACACGCGGCCCGCCTGAATGGCCCGGGGCACGGTGTAAAGTTCGTGTGCGTCGCGCGTCCAAACGCCCGCCCCGAGGCCGTACATCGAGTCATTGGCGATTTCGATGGCCTCTTCGGTGGTTTTGAACGTCGTAACGGCTGCCACCGGCCCGAAGATTTCTTCCTGGAAAATCCGCATTTTGTTGTGGCCCCGGAACATCGTCGGCTGGATGTAGTAGCCTTCGCTGAGGCCATTGCCGTCGAGGTACTGCGCCCCGCCGCCAACGAGTACCTCGGCCCCTTCGTCCTTGCCGATTTCGAGGTAATTCAGGATTTTCTCGAACTGGTCTTTCGATGCCTGCGCCCCAATCATCGTGTCGGGGTCCATCGGGTGGCCGGGTTTAATGGCTTTCACGCGCTCGATGACTCGCTCGATGAAGCGGTCGTAAATGCTCTCGTGAACCAGAATCCGGGAGGGGCAGGTGCAGATTTCGCCCTGGTTGAGGGCAAACATCGCCGCGCCTTCGAGGCATTTGTCGAAAAACGCATCATCGGCGTCCATCACGCTGGGGAAGAAAATATTCGGCGATTTGCCGCCCAACTCCATCGTCACGGGGACAATGTTTTCGGAAGCGTACTGCAAAATCAACCGGCCCGTGGTGGTTTCACCCGTGAAGGCCACTTTGGCCACGCGCGGCGACTGCGCCAGGGGTTTGCCCGCTTCCGGCCCAAAGCCGTTCACCACGTTGATGACCCCCGCCGGAACCACGTCTTTGAGCAGTTCCATCAGCGCCAGGATGCCGACGGGCGTTTGCTCGGCGGGTTTCATCACGACCGTACAGCCGGCGGCCAGGGCCGGGGCGAGTTTCCAGGTGGCCATCAGAATTGGGAAATTCCAGGGGATAATCTGGCCCACCACGCCGATGGGTTCGTGGATTTGCATCGAAATGGTGTTCTCGTCGTGTTCCGACATCGTGCCTTCGTCGGCGCGGATGGCCCCGGCGAAGTAGCGGAAGTGGTCGACGGCCAGGGGCAAATCGGCGGCCATCGTTTCGCGGATGGGCTTGCCGTTGTCAACCGTTTCCACGGCGGCGAGGTAGGCCAGGTTGGTTTCAATCACGTCGGCGATTTTGAGCAGCACGTTGCTGCGGTACGCCGCCGAGGTTTTCGACCAGGTGGCGAAGGCTTTGTGGGCGGCGTCGAGGGCCAATTCGATGTCTTCTTTGGTTGAGCGGGCCACTTCGGTGAAGTTCTGCCCGTCGATGGGCGAGGCGTTGGCGAAGTACTGGCCTTTAACGGGCGAGACCCACTCGCCGCCGATGAAGTTGTCGTAGCGTTCTTTGAAGGTTGGTCGGGCAACCAATTTGTCGGTGACTGCAAGCGTTTCCATGTAGATTCTTTTGGAGGTTTAAAAAGTGAAACAACTGCTCAAAGATAGTCTAAATTTGTAGGGCTGAACCTTTGCAATCGTATCGTGTTGTTTCAGTAAAGTATCCTATTTCATCTTCGCAGAAGTCTATCGGCTTTTTCTTAACTTGCCGACTGTGGCCCCCTCTAAAACGGAGTATTTCAATCCTGAAAACCAGAGACAATGAACCGACTCTTCAAACCGCAAGCACCCGCCCTGACGAGTTTTCGGGAACTGAAAACCCTCGTGGAAAACCGCTCGACGTTTTCGCTGAATCACTGCGAACTCAGCATTTTCGAGACCTACCAGCGCAGCGAACGGGTGAGTTTGCGGTTCGACGATCTGGTTTTTACGGCCATGTTGCGGGGCAAAAAAGTCATGCACCTTTTTGGCCAAAACGGCTTCGATTACCTGCCGGGGGAGTCGGTGATTGTGCCGGAGCGGGAAGAAATGGTGATTGATTTTCCGGACGCCACGCTCCAGAACCCAACGCAGTGTATTGCCTTAGCCATTGATTCACAGAAGATTAAAGAAACGGTGGACTTGCTTAACGAAAAGTACGCCAAAGCCGAAACCAACGATACCTGGCAACTGAATCTGGCGCAATTTCACCTGAAAAACTCGGGCGAACTCAGCAGTACCGTGGATCGGTTGGTGAGCGTATCGCGGGAAAACAACGCCGCCAAGGATATTTTTGCCAACCTGACTTTGCAGGAATTGCTCGTGCGGCTGATGCAAACCCAGGCCCGGACGCTGATTTTCGACAACTACCTGAAGTACCTCAACACCCACCGGTTTGCTTACGTGGTGGGCTACATCAAAGAACACCTGGCCGAAAACCTGACCATCGAGAAACTCAGTGATTTGGCCTGCATGAGTAAACCCCATTTTTTCCGGAGCTTCAAACGGGAATTTGGCGTCAGTCCGATCGAGTACATCATCCGGGAGCGTCTTCGTTTGGCCAAAAAATACCTGAGCGAACCGACCATCAACGTGACGGAAGCCTGTTTTCGGGTCGGTTTCAACAACGTCAATTACTTCTGCACACTCTTCAAGAAGTACGAAGGCAGTACGCCTAATTATTACAAAAAGCTGGTGATGGGGCTGGGGTGATGGGGGAAATTATTTGATTTTCACGACCCAGTAATCTTCCAGCCCCTTGGAAGCCTCCGATTTGTCGCCGGATGCATCGGATTTTGAAAAGCCCCCCAGCATAAAACTGCCGTCGGCGGGAGAAGCCACCATCGACGTGAGTTCTTCCTTACCATTGCCGCCGAAAGTTTTATCCCACACTTTATTGCCACTGGCATCGACCTTCACGACCCAGTAATCGGCCTCCTGGTTGCCCTTGGAGGCTTCTGACTTCTCACCGCTTGGCCCAGACTTCGAATGCCCCGCCAGTATAAAACTGCCATCGGCGTTGACCACCACGGAAAACGCCTCGTCCGCACCACTACCGCCAAAGGTTTTATCCCACTGCTTAGCGCCGTCGGCATTGATCTTCACGACCCAGTAGTCAAGATCACCCCTCGAGGCCTCGGCCTTGTCGCCCCCTTGACCAGATCCTGAAGAGCCTACCAACAAAAAGTTACCGTCAGTGGCGACCACGGAATTTAGTTTATCATCACCATTGCCCCCGAACCTTTTATCCCATTTCTTTAAGCCGTTGGCATCGATCTTCACCACCCAGTAATCAATACCACCCCTGGAGGGTTCTGACCGGTCGCCGCTCTGGGTCGAAGAGGACTGACCCGCCAACAAAAAGCCGCCGTCGGACGTGGCGATAACCGAGGTGAGTTCTTCTTTTTCAGTGCCCCCGAAGGTCTTATCCCATTGTTTAACACCGTTGGCATCGATCTTCACGACCCAGTAATCATCATTGCCTTTTGAAGGCTGCGACTTGTCGCCACCCTGACCAGACCCCGATTGCCCACCCAACAAAAAGCCGCCGTCGGACTTGACGAAGGCTATCGAATGCAGAAAATCAAGACTGCTGCCGCCGAAGGTTCTATCCCATTGTTTATCGCCGCTGGCGTTGAGTTTCACCACCCAGTAATCACCAAGACCTTTTGGGGCCTCGGTCTTGTCGCCTCCCTGGTTGGAATACGAATGGCCGCCCAAGAGTAGGCTCCCGTTGTCGGTGGCCGCCACGGCATCCAAAAAATCGAGCGAACTGCCGCCGTAGGTTTTGTCCCACTGCCTGATCCCACTGGCGTTGATTTTGACGACCCAGTAATCCTGTTCGCCCTTTGAAGGTTGGGATTTGTCGGTCGATGTGCCCGAACGTGAAAAGCCACTCAACACAAAGCCGCCGTCGGAGGTGGCCACCATGTCCAGCAGAACATCTTCAGCGCTGCCCCCGAAGGTTCGATCCCAAACTCTTGAAACACCGAAAGATTTGATCGTGACGGATTGGGTTTTAACGTTGGTTCCACCAGCTCCGTTGGCCGTTAAGGTCACGGTAAACGTGCCGCCCTGCGCGTAGGTACGCCGGGGACTGGCCTCGGTTGAGGTTGTATTATCGCCAAAATTCCATTGGTAATTCGTCGCGTTCGAGGATTTGTTGGTGAAGCTGACCTCACAAGGAGCCGTGCAATCCCCACCCGTGAACGAGAAATCGGCGATGGGGGCGGCGACTGCGGCCGCTTTAACCGTAACCGTCTGTTGCGTCGTCGTACTGCCCGCTTTATTGGTCACCGTCAGCTTGACCGTGTAGACGCCACCCGCCGTGAACGTCCTGACAAAACTTGGTTGCGTGGACGTGCTGCCGTCACTAACCTGCCATAAATAAGAGGTAGCCGTTGGTGCCTGGCTGGTGAAGGTTATGGGACAGGTGGCCGTGCAGCCATCGTTGGTCACGCTAAAAGCAGCGGTGGGTTTTTCCAAAAGCCGTTTATCACCCGGCAAATCGTCCAGTTTGCAACTGACCACAACCAAACACAGACTAAAAAAAAGGAGAAGTAGCACTGATTTCATAGAAGCGAACGATGACCGAATGGTGGGATAGTAAAAGTAACGAAAAGTATGGGGTGAAGGATAGAATTGCGAGCCACACCTGACCATTTCAGGAAAGTTTCCCATTCTTATCAACCGTTCTTTTAAATTTGACAAATCAGAAACGATACCCGGCGTCGATGCGATACTTCTCCTCAATTCTGACGGGCCATAAAACCCTCAGTAAAACCCTGATGCGGGCTTTGCAAACGCATCAGCCGACGCAATTTCGCGTTGGGCGGGCGGCTGATAATGAGGTATTTATCGCCCGTAATTCGGTGAGCCGGTACCACGCCCGGCTGACTCAACTTTCACCGAAATCGTTCCTGCTCGAAGACCTCGACAGCAAACACGGCACCTGGGTCGACGATGTGCGTATAGCCCGGAAAGTTGTCGACACCGGAGAACGCATTCGCTTCGCCGAAATAGACTACGCGCTCACGTCCCTACTGACGAGTGCTCAACCCTCGGAACGACCCAAACAAAATCCCCTGGATTATACGGCAGAATTTGCCGCCCTCAAACTGGTTTACGAGCAATATCCCTTGCTGCGCAAAAACTGCCAAAACCGCGAAAAGCTGATCCGCACGGGCAGCATCATTCTTTCTTCCGTCATCGGCATCGGGGCCATCATGACCACCGGACCCGGTGCCGTACCGCTGCTTCAGGTGCTATCGGGGGCTGGGTTGAGTGTGCTGATTCCGGCCCTGAGTTCAACGATTCTTTCCACGGAGGAAAAAATTGAACTGCTCGATAAAGAATACAAGGATTATTACCGCTGCCCCAACCCCGACTGTCACGACCCGTTTGGCAACCGGGAGTGGGCCCAACTGGTCCGCCAGAAATCGTGCCCGCGCTGTAAGGCAATTTGGGTAAAATAAAACAAGCGCACCGACTTACCTTTTTCATTCTCACTTGATAAAGCAGCATACCAACCAATAAATCTCACGCTCATGAAAAATCAGGCTGACCTTACCGATGGCTTTTTGGGAACAACCGCCACGCCCAGGCGATCAATCAACTCGCTATTTTCCGACAAGAAAACGACGGCCATTGCCATGGGCACAATCCTGGCGGGCGGCTCGGCCCTCGCCTGGGGCATGAGTGGGGATGGAACATTACCGCCAGGCGCGGGGGAGCTCGTTTCAATGGATCCTCCCGCTCCTACTGAACCTGTAGTCACGGACCAAACTTTATCCGTGCCGAATGGCACGATTACTCCCGGTGACGATATTCAAATCGGGATCGTCAACGATGGGTTGAGTTTTGAGGAAGCCTTTCAGGCGGCCCGCACCCAAACCGGAGCCGGAGGCGTGTTTGCCTGGCACGGTCAGGTTTATAACACGTTCCAAAAAGAAGAATGGATGGGCTTGTCGCTGGCCCAACGGCAGGAATTTGTAGCAGACCTGAATTTCAAACCAACGCCGACCAACGAGCCGACCGTACCGGGCCGGGATTCTCCTCCAGTTCCGTCAGTTGCGGAGCCTGAACCCATCATTAAAGATATGCTCGCGGGCGATCAACGGGTGGTTGGCTACGACTTCGACCACGACGGCATGATCGATTTGATCGTTATGCCGAAGGCAAACGGGCGGGAAGTCAGAATCTTCGATTCCGAGGGCGGCGGCAATGAACTCGACCGGGAGGTTGTGATTGACCAATTCACCAACGAAGTGATTCGCTACGAAAAGCTGCCTGAACCCTGGGCAATTACCAACGATGGGTTTGAGAAAGAAATCAATCAGTACAACGATTCACTTCCGATGGATGACGCCGCCAGGGAAACAGACGAACAGCCCGCAGCCAGCTACGTGGCCGATACCGACGATAACGACGCCACCGACGAAGACGGCACGCCCGATTATCAGCACGACGCGGAGAATCAGTTGTAACTGATGTTAGGCAGACGAGCAA
>JAJAZB010000289.1 GCA_026785975.1 Cytophagaceae bacterium
GGTCGAGGTGCTGGCTCCGGCCAACGAAGCGCAGGCCTGCCCGCGTTGCAAACGCACCGAATGGCTGACGGCCTCACGGGCCAGACGGGTGGTTTGACGGGAAAGTTGAGAATTGAGAATTGAAAGTCGGGGAAAGTAATCCTCAACTTTCAATTCTCAACTCTCAACTTTCAATTTTCAATTTTCAGTTGCCGCAAGAGTACCCGATTCATGCCCTACCTTTCCCTGCTCATTATTCTTCCCTTGCTGGCCGCGTTGCTGGTGGTGTTTTTGCCCAACCGAAACCAAACTACCTTCCGCTGGATTGCGCTGGTGGCGAGTCTGCTCAATTTTTTACTGACGCTCCTGCTGTTTTTCAGGTTCGATAAAAGCGTGGCGGGGTACCAGTTTGTTGAACAAACCGACTGGATTACACTTTCGCTCGGGCCACTGGGCGTGGTGTCGATTGATTATTTTTTGGGCCTCGACGGCATTAGTCTCCCGTTGGTGTTGCTGGCGGGGCTGGTGCTGGCGATCGGGGCCATTTCTTCGTTTGAAATCAAGCAAAAACAAAAGGCTTATTTCGCGCTGTACTCGCTACTGAGCGCGAGCCTCATGGGTTGTTTCGTGGCGCTGGATCTGTTCCTGTTTTTCCTGTTTTTTGAATTCATGCTGTTGCCGATGTACTTCCTCATCGGCCTTTGGGGGGGCGAACGCCGCGAGTACGCCAGCATCAAATTCTTCGTCTACACGTTTTTAGGTTCGATTTTCATTTTGCTGGTCATGATTGGTTTGTACCTCTCCGTGGCCGATCCGGTCGAAACGGCGGTTGCGATGGGCTTGGTGCCGGGCAAAGAACTGGTCGATGCCAATGTCATCGCCGACGTGCAGAATTATCTCCAGGAAGGGCGAATCGAGGCCGACCAAATCGTGCATACGTTCAGTATTCCGTACATGGCCGAGCCGGGCAATTACCTGCCGCAGTCCCTGCTCAACATCGCCGCCGATCACGTGCTTTTCGGGCAGTCGGCGCGGATGCTGGCTTTCGTGCTGGTGTTCCTGGGCTTTGCTGTCAAACTGCCCGTCGTCCCGCTCCACACCTGGCTGCCCGACGCGCACGTGGAGGCACCGACGCCGGTGTCGGTGGTGCTGGCCGGGGTACTGCTCAAAATCGGGGGCTACGGATTCATCCGCATTGCCTATGGCCTGTTTCCCGACGGGGCCATTGTTTTTGCGCCCTGGCTGGGTGGGCTGGGCGTGCTGAGCATCGTGTACGGGGCGCTCAACGCACTGGCCATGAACGATTTGAAACGCATGATTGCCTATTCATCGGTGTCGCACATGGGTTTTGTGCTGCTGGGGCTGGCCTCGCTTACGTCCGAGGGAGTCAATGGCGCGCTGTTTCAAATGGTCAGCCACGGCATTCTGTCGGCGATGTTGTTTTTGATCGCGGGTGTTCTCTACACCCGCACCCACGACCGGCAACTGGACAGCTACCGGGGCCTGGCGGCGCGGATGCCCGGCTACGTAACGCTGACGGCGATTGCCTTTTTCGGGTCTCTGGGCCTGCCCGCGCTGTCGGGATTTATCGGCGAGTTTTTCACAATCATGGGCGCGTTCAACAGCCCGTACTTACCTAACTGGATGGCCCCCGTGGCAACATTGGGCATCGTGCTGGCGGCGGGCTACTTTCTTTGGACGCTCCAGAGGCTATTTTTTGGTGAATTCTGGTCGAAACACGAAGCCGGACTACTCACCGACGTGACGCCCCGCGAGCGGCTGATGCTCGTGCCCCTGGCGGCCCTGGCGCTGATGCTGGGCATCTTGCCGGGTATTTTGCTGAACTTGACCCAGAGTACGGTGGGCGAATTTTTAAAAAATTTTTAAGCGGCCTTGAACATACACCAACAACTTACGCAACTCCTCAGTCACTTTGCGGTCCTCGGGCCGGAGGTGTTTGTGGCGGCGGCTTTTCTGGCGGTCGTGACGGTGGATTTGGTGTGGGGAAAAACGGCGACCAACCAAACGCGAATGGCCCTCAACAGCCTCACGCTGGTTTTTTTGGTTGCCGCAGGCGTGCTGATTTGGCGGCAATTTCAGGAGAGCGCCGGGGGCTATCTTTTTGGCCGGATGCTCCTGCTGGATGAACAGGCCATTTTTTTCAAAGCACTCGTGACCCTGGCGGCGGTGGTAATGGTGTTGCACATTCGACTGACGGGGTATCGTTTAGCGGGCGAGGTGTACAGTTTGCTGCTGGCGCTGTTGCTGGGTTTGTACCTGCTCACGATGGCCGTGAACCTGCTGAGCATTTACCTCGCCATCGAACTCATTTCCATCACCTCCTACGTGCTGACTGGTTTCATGGGCGACCGGCGTGGGGCCGAGGGAGCCGTCAAATATGCCCTTTTCGGGGCAATCAGTGCGGCGGTAATGCTGTATGGTATGTCGCTGCTGTACGGGCTGACGGGTACGCTCAACATCACCGATCCCGCTTTTTCGCGGCATCTGGCTCAGGCTGATGGCTTTGCGGTGGGCGTATCGTTGGTGCTGACGCTGGCGGGGCTATTCTTCAAAATATCCGCCGTGCCTTTCCACCTCTGGAATCCCGACGTGTACGAAGCGGCACCGACGCCGGTTGTGTCGTTTTTCTCGGTCGCCCCCAAAGCCGCTGCGTTCCTGGTTTTGATGCGGTTTGAAGTCGCGCTACCCTTCGAGTGGGCGGTGCTGCTGGCCGGAGTCGCGCTGCTGACCCTGACGGTGGGTAATTTTTCGGCGCTCTGGCAGGGCGAGGCCAAACGAATGCTGGCGTACTCCTCCATTGCGCAGTCGGGTTTTGTGCTGGTGGGCTTGGCCGCCGCTACTGATTTTGGGTTGCGGAGCGCCACGTTTTATCTGGCTACCTACCTGTTTGCTACGATGGGGGCTTTTTTGTTGCTGGATTTACTCGTTGCCCCGGCAAAACAGCGGACCGAATCGCTGCCGTCGGCGGGCGGGTCATCGTTGCGATTTGAGCGTTTTTACGGGCTGGGCTTACGACGCCCCGCGCTGGGCGTGGGCGTGGTGCTGGTGATGATGGCGCTGGTTGGCTTTCCGCTAACGGCCGGTTTTTCGGCAAAACTTCTGATTTTTTCCGCCCTTTGGGAAACCTACCAAAACAGCGGAAATACGCTACTGGGCGTTCTGCTGGTGTTTGGGTTGCTCAACACGGCGGTGTCGCTGGTGTACTACCTGCGGTTGCCGTTCGTGCTGTTTTTCCGAACCCCAACCGAACCCCAACCCCCACCGCCGCGTCTGACGCCGGGGCAAGGGTTGCTGCTGATGGCGTTGCTGGTACCGATTGTGCTGCTGTTTTTGAAGGCCGATTGGTTGATGAATTTCCTGGAAACGTTTTGAGCGCAGGACTAACCCTGGCAAAATGGCGGCGCTGGCAGGTTCATCTTTCGGCGAAAAGGTGCGTGATGACGGAACCTCACCGGAAGTGGTCACGTTCGGGGAGTTGTTGGCTATCCGGAAATACCCCCAACCTCCTAAAGGGGCTTTTTGTAGAGAAAATTTCCAGACTTATAAGCCCCCTTTAGGAGGTTGGGGGTATTTCCGGATAGCGTATACGAACGGAATGGCACGAAAATTTTCTAAAAAATACCCTTGAAACTAAACGCTGAAAACGCTTACCTTCGGTTCAGCAACTCCCGACTTTCTCCCCAGCGCTATGTCTGACGAAATCAAACACGAGTGTGGCATTGCCCTCATCCGATTGCGCAAGCCCTACCAGTACTACATCGACAAGTACGGCACGGCGCTCTACGGGGCCAACAAACTCTCCGTTTTGATGCAAAAACAGGTGAACCGGGGCCAGGACGGGGCCGGTATCGCCAACATCAAACTGAGTGTGCCGCCCGGCCACCGCTACATCAGCCGCTACCGCTCGGTAGAACAGCAGCCCATCGCCGACATTTTTGATAAAGTCCACAAGAAATTTCGTAAAGCCCTCAAGGATAATCGCGACAAAGCCCGCAACGCCGAATGGTTGCAGCAAAACGTTGCCTTTACGGGGGAAGTCTGGATGGGCCACCTGCGGTACGGCACGCACGGCATCAATGAAATTGAGAATTGCCACCCGATGCTCCGGCAAAGCAACTGGCGGAGTCGGAATCTGGTCATGGCGGGCAATTTCAACATGACCAACGTCGATGATTTGTTCGACAAACTCATCTCGCTGGGTCAGCATCCAAAGGAGAAAGTGGACACGGTGACGGTGATGGAAAAAATCGGGCACTTTCTCGATGAAGAAACCCAACGGCAGTTTGAGCATTTCAAGGACACGTTTGAAAACCCCGAATTGTCGGACATTATCGAGCAAAACATCGACCTCGTCCGCGTCCTGCACCGCTCCTGCCGGGACTTTGATGGCGGCTACGCGATGGTGGGCATGACGGGCTACGGCGCGGCGTTTGTGGCGCGTGATCCGGCGGGGATTCGCCCGGCGTATTATTACGCGGACGACGAAGTGGTGGTGGTAGCCTCGGAAAAACCGGCCATCAAAATGACCTTCAATTGTGATTATGACCAGATTAAGGAAGTACTGCCCGGCCACGCCCTGCTCGTGGATAAATACGGCGAGTACAACGAATTTCAGTTCGTTGAGCCTATTGAAAAGAAGTCCTGCTCGTTTGAACGAATCTATTTCTCCCGCGCTTCCGACCCGGATATTTACCACGAGCGCAAGCGATTGGGTAAACTGGTGTTGCCGCAGATTTTAGAAGAAATTCAATATGATTTGGCCAACACGGTCTTTTCGTACATTCCCAACACCGCCGAAACGGCTTTTCTGGGGCTGGTCGAAAGCCTGGATAAATACCTCGTGCAGGAGCGGAAGCGCCTCATTCAGCAGGGGAATCTGACGCCCGAGCAGTTGGACAAACTACTCAGTTTCCGGCCCCGCGTGGAAAAACTGGTGGCCAAAGACGTGAAACTGCGCACGTTCATCACCGACGATGCCCACCGGGGCGACATGGTGTCGAGCGTGTACGAAACGACGTTTGAAGTCATCAAGAAAAAGACGGACAACATCGTGCTCATCGACGATTCCATCGTGCGGGGGACGACCCTCGAACGCTCGATTCTGACAATGCTCGACCGATTGGAACCGAAGAAAATCGTCATCGTTAGTTCGGCTCCGCAAATTCGGTACCCCGATTGCTACGGCATCGATATGTCGAAAATGAAGGACTTCGTGGCCTTTCGGGCAACGCTCGAATTGCTCCGGGAGCGCGGCCTGGAAAACCTTCTCGACGACGTGTACGAGCGTTGTGTCAGCGCGGTGCAAACCGGTGATGCCAGCAAAGAGAACTTCGTGCGGGCACTCTACGAACCGTTTACGCACCAGGAAATTTCGCGAAAAGTGGCCGAAATCGTCACCCCCCGCGACATGAAGGCCGAATTGGCGGTGATTTACCAGACCATCGAGGGTCTGCATCAAGCCTGTCCGCACCACACCGGCGACTGGTACTTCACGGGGCATTACCCCACGCCCGGCGGCAACCGGATTGTCAACAAGGCGTTTGTAAATTACATGGAGGGCAAAGGCGTACGGGCGTACTAACTTCTTTCTGTCATCCCGACGTTAGGAGGGACCTTGTATTCGCCACCCAGCAA
>JAJAZB010000290.1 GCA_026785975.1 Cytophagaceae bacterium
ACCCCAAACCCCCAACCCCATTTTCTACCTTTACGGGGGCAAATTAAAAACCAAAAAAAAAAAACCCCCGCCCCCCCACCACCCCCCCCCGCGTCTTTTTTATTTTACTGCAATCGTCACAATCCCCCCACCGTCCGCTTGATAAACTCCGTCAATGCCGGGCCGCTGAGTTGCCCCTGCGCCAGCAACGCGAGGTCGTAGGCTTGCTGCACGAGGCGTTTCTTCGCGTCGGCGTCGGGTTCGGCCAGCACCCGGCCAAACAGCGGGTGGTTGGCGTTGACGACCACGTTCCAGGTAGCGGGCATATTCCCCATCCACGATTGCCCGCCGGACTTGGCCATGTCGGCCATGCGGCGCATAAATTCGTTCTGCGTCAGACTCACGGGCAATTCGTCGGGCGGCAGCGACTCGATTTGTACCGTCCTCGTTTTATCGTTCAGGGTTTCTTCCACCAGCGTTTTCAGGGTTTCGCGATCCGCCTCGCTGAGTACGCTTTCGGCGGTTTGGCCCTTGTCGATGAGCTTATCGGGCGTGTCGGCGTCGACGCGCTTCAGACTGATTTTGTCCAGTTTTCGCTCCAGCAAACCAATGAAATGCGGGTCGATGACCGAATCAAGTTTCAGCACGTCGTAACCCCGGGCGCGGGCCGAAGCGATAAAGCCATCTTGCTTGGCGGCGTCGGTCGTGTAAAGCCACACGAGCGTATCGTCTTTGTCTTTTTGCAGCGGTTCGGTTTTCTGGCGGTATTCGTCGAGGGTAGCTCCGACCTCCTGGTCGGTGCCACTCAGCAGACAAAAATCCTTCGCCTTCTCGTAAAACTTATCGTCCGAAATCATGCCGTACTTCACAAACAGCGCGATATCGGGGAATTTCTGCTCAAACCCGGCCCGGTCACTTTTGAATAATTCGGCCAGTTTGTCGGCCACTTTGCGCGTGATGTACCCGTTGATTTTCTTGACGCTGGCGTCGGCTTGCAGGAAACTCCGGCTCACGTTGAGCGGAATATCGGGCGAATCGATCACGCCGTGGAGCATCATCAGAAACTCGGGCACCACGTCTTTCACCTCGTCGGTGATGAACACCTGACGGCTGTAGAGTTGGATTTTCTCCCGTTGCACCGAAAAATCATTTTTCAGTTTCGGGAAATACAACACACCCGTCAGGTTGAAGGGATAGTCGACGTTGAGGTGAATCCAGAAAAGCGGCGGCTCGCTCATCGGGTACAGTTCTTCGTAAAATTTCAGGTAATCCTCGTCGGTCAGTTCCGAGGGCTGCTTCGTCCAGAGCGGCGCGGGATTGTTGATGACTTTGCCGTCGAACTCCACTTCCACCGGCAAAAACTTGACGTATTTTTCCAGAATTCCACTGATGCGGTATTTGTCGAGAAACTCCTCGGAATCTTCGGCGATGTGCAAAATCACGTCGGTACCGCGCTCAGCTTTATCGACGGGCGTGATTTCAAATTCCGTCGAACCGTCGCAGATCCAGCGGGCAGCGGGGGCATCCTGGTAGCTTTTCGTGCTAATTTCCACCTGCCTGGCCACCATAAACGCCGAGTAAAAACCCAGCCCGAACTGCCCGATGACCGCGCTTTTCTCGACGCCCTGTTCTTTGTATTTTTCCAGAAACTCCGCCGCGCCCGAGAAGGCAATCTGGTTGATGTATTTCTTGATTTCCTCGGCGGTCATGCCCAGGCCGTGGTCGGAAATGGTAATGGTTTTGGCCGCTTCGTCGAGGGCAATCGTGATTTTCAGATCACCCAACTCGCCCTCAAACTGGCCCATCGAACTGAGTTGCTTCAATTTCTGGGTCGCGTCAACGGCATTGCTGACCAATTCGCGCAGGAAAATTTCGTGGTCGGAGTAGAGGAATTTTTTGATGATGGGAAAGATGTTCTCGGTGTGAATCGAGATTTGCCCCTTTTCCTGGAGTACGTCGGCTTGCATGGTTTGGATTTTTGGTTGTTGACTGGGCGGGTACGAAAAGGTGTACCAGAGGCGAGAAACTGACGAAATGTCATTCTGGCGAAACAGGATGAGAAAAAATGTCGGGCGGACAGTTGAAATTAAAGTAAAATCGTGCCCTCAAACACCCGTTTAGCCGGACCGATCAGGTAGATGTTGGAGAAGGTATTTTCTTCGCCGCGTTCAAAACTAACCCGCAACGGACCACCCATCGTGCGAACGTCGATGGGGTCGTTCATGCCCCAGCGCACGTGAGCCGCTAAGGCACAAGCCGTTACACCGGTTCCGCAGGAGAATGTCTCGTCTTCGACACCGCGTTCGTAGGTGCGGACAAACAAGGTTTGTTCATCGAGCACCTCCACAAAATTAACGTTGGTACCCCCGCGATCCACCCACTCGGGGCCGTAGCGAATGTCCTGTCCTTTTTCAAAGACATCAAAGTCTTTCAACTCATGCACGAAGGCGACCACGTGCGGCGAACCGGTATCGAGGTAATCGTAATCGGTGTGGGCTTCAAGGCCCGCCACGTCACCCATTTTCAGAAAAATTTCTTCTTCACAAACCGAAGCCAGGTGTTCACCATCGACGGCGGCGAAGCGGGTTGAATCCTGAATGACGCCCAGGTCCTGGGCAAAGCGCACAGCACAACGCCCGCCGTTGCCGCACATGGAACCTTCCCGGCCATCGGCGTTGAAATACACCATCCGAAAATCGGAATCGGGATCGTTTTGCAGCAAAATCAGACCGTCGGCACCGATGCCAAAACGTCGGTTGCACAACCGGGCAATCAAGGCCGGATTACCGGCGGGAAAGGTCGCCTCCCGATCATCGATCAGGACGAAATCATTGCCAGTGCCCTGGTATTTGAAGAAATTCATGGTTAGTCGTTATTGGTTACTGGTTATTAGTTGATCGTTATCAGGTACTTAGGAGTTAAAAACCAATAACAACTAATCAATAACCAGTAACAAATCTATGCTTCCCACGCCACGGCCACTTGCCGCTGCACACCCAGGCCGTCGATGCCGAGTTCCATCACGTCGCCCGGTTTGAGGTACACGGGCGGCTTCATGCCCAAGCCAACACCGGGCGGCGTGCCGGTTGAAATGACATCGCCGGGCAACAGCGTCATAAACTGACTGATGTAGCTGACCAACTGGGGCACGTTGAAAACCAGTTGGTTCGTATTCGAGTTCTGAAACGTCTGGCCGTTTACTTTCAACCACAGCGGCAGGTTGTGCGGGTCGGGCACTTCATCGGCGGTGACGAGGTACGGCCCCAGCGGCCCGAAGGTATCGCAGCCTTTGCCTTTGTCCCACTGCCCGCCGCGCTCGAGTTGAAATTCCCGCTCCGAAAGGTCGTTCATCACGGCGTAGCCGCCCACGTACTCCATCGCTTCCTCCTCGCTGACGTAGCTCGCCTCCTGGCTGATGATCACGGCCATTTCCACTTCCCAGTCGGTTTTCTGGCTGTTTTTCGGAATCACCACGTCGTCGTTCGGTCCGGCCAGAGCGCTGGTGGCTTTGAAAAACAAGATCGGTTCTTTCGGAATTTCAGCGCCCGTTTCGCGGGCGTGATCGGCGTAGTTGAGGCCCACGCAGATAATTTTGGAGGGCCGGGCCACGCAGGGGCCATACTCGATCTCGCCCTCGATGGCCACGAGTTCGGTGGTGCCAAACTCATCCAAATAGTTTTGCAACACCTCCAAACCATTGATATCGAAGAAGGTTTCGTCGAGGTCAAAAGCGCCGGTGTCCGGGCCGAGTTCATCAAAAAAACCTTCGAGGCTGTAGTGTACGCCGTCGATGAGCACGCCGGGAATGATGTCGTCGTTGGCGACGTAACGGAAAAGTTTCATTTCAATTAGGAATTAGGAAATCGAAGATTCAGTGAAACCAATTAGGAATTTTTGCCTTGGGCTACTTCGTTTTCACCTCAAGCACACTATTTCACGGGCAAAGGTAGGTACAAACAGTGAGGGGTTTCGGGTTTCTTAAGAACGTGCCGAAAACGCTGGTTGTCGCCTGTGGGGGCCTTATTTCGTCAACACCGCCAACATCTGTTCCGCCACGAATTGATTGCCCGATTCGTTGAGGTGTACCCGGTCGGTGGTGAGGATGCCTTTTTCCTCGTTCTTCGGGTTGTTTTTCAAGTTGTAATCCAGAAAAGCTTTGCGTAAGTCACAAACGGGCACGTTCTGCCGGGCGGCTACCTCGCGGATGAGCGTGGCGTAGCGTTGTAAATCTCCGTCTTGTTCATTCGAAAAATCAGTCCGCTCGCCGATGGTCGACGGGGTGCAAACGATGGGCCGGATGCCATTGTCCTTTAGCTTTTTAATAATCGCTTCGTAAAATTTCACGAATTTATCCGGGTCGGTGCCGGTGCCGGAGGTGCGCTTGTGCCAGACATCGTTGACCCCCACCCAAACTACGACCACGTCGGGTTTTTGCGCCAGCACGTCCTCGTCCATGCGCAGGAACAGATCGTACACTTTGTTGCCGCCGATGCCCTTGCCGACGAGTTCGTAGTCGGCTTTTTTGCCCGCTTTTTCGAGCAACTGTCCCAACTTCGTGATGTACCCGGTAGGACTGACGCCCGCCTGCGTGATGGAATCGCCAAAGAAAACGACTTTGGTGGGCTTGGTTGATCGGAAGGCGAGTAGACTGACGAGCAGTAGAACGGTTAGAGAGGATTTGAAATAATTCATGGTAAACGAGTTGGTTAGGTTTAAAAATTGCTCAGGTGAGGTGGCTCAAATTTATGAGGTAATCCGTTCAATCAAGTACGGCACAACTTACGAAAGTAAGGCCTAAATGCCAGCGGATGTCGCGTTGGACTTGTGGCAAGCGATTGATAGCCGCTCACTACAACCTTGGGAATCACCTGAAGTGATTTCTTGATGGGTCAGAATTGGGAAGTGAAAAATGACCTCGTAACGTTTTCACTGGATAAATCCCCAACTGGTGGGTGCCCATTCTGAAGCATTCGGACCGGCAGGCTTCAATGAAAATAACCGTAGGGATTGCCCCTCGCGCAAAAGGCTGCTGGCAGCGCTGGATACGCGAATCACCCGTTGACCGTCCTCAAAAAAGATGGTCGTTGTGTCGCCTGCTTCCCGTAAGCACTCCACGGTTCCAAAACGCTCCCGACCTGGTTCGGGTTGATACGCCGGGCAGGCGGGCCGACTTTCGCAGGAGTGGCAGCGTTCCTTGTCAGGTCGGGCGAGGATTGGCCAATCGGCTTCGCGCCAGTGTAGGTTCGTTTTGGTCAATACGGCTACCACCTCGTCGGCAAAAGCCCGGCATTCTTCGGGCGAGAAGGATAATTCAACCGGTTCGCCCACCAAAGGCTCCAGCCAAATTTTGTCGGGATGAATGCCCAGCGTTTCACGCATCATGAAGGCGTACAGCTTCATTTGGGCGAGGTATTCGGGTTTCAAGGCCCCGTTACTGTCGGTCAGTAGCCCGGTTTTGTAATCCACAAGTTCCCAGTACCCATCGCGATATCGAATCAAATCAGCCCTGCCCGCCAGTTTTCCCCCGAATCCGCTGAGCCATTCCTCTACTTTTTCCGATGGTTCGTAGGGCGTTCCGGGCGGCGCGTCAGTCGGTTCGTCAGAGATCGGAAAACTGGCCGCTTTGCGCAACGCAGCGTTGTAACGAAGTCCGTAGTTTTTCACATTGTGTTTCAAAGGCAATAGCGCTTCATATCCAGCCTCCCGACATTTCTGGTGCTGGGCTTCGAGACTTTCTTCGAGATATTGGCGCAAACCTGCTTCGTCCCGAACACCGGTTTGCACTGCCCACTGAAACAAGTCGTGAACCGCCGACCCGAAGTAGGTGTACACCGTGGGCGGCAGCAATTCGCCGTAGGTGTTGCGCAGGACAAGCCGAAGCGGGCAGTCGAGCAGCCGTTGGACCTGGCTCGGGCTAATGCGGCGCAAGGGCTGAAAATCGCCCTGAGGTAAGCGCTTAATCATGACCTTTCAATTGATGGTAACTCCAGCCCACGCGCCGGAGCAGGTTGAACGAGTCGAGGAAGCGAGTTGGAGTTTGATTGTTGCGCTGTTCGAGTTCGCTAAGTAATTTCCCCAGCCACGTATCCGGTTCCTGACTCGTCGTCCGCCAGAAGGGGTGCCAAATCGGAATCAACTCGCTTTTTGCCTTGCCCCTTTTCTTTTTTACGAAAGAAACCTCCGGGAAGCCGGGGAGTGCTGCTTCCTCGAACTCATCGCCGAAACCAGCCAGAAACACCGTCGTTAGTTTTGCCGTCAGGCGTACCCAGTCAGCCATTTCGGGGTCGTTAAAATTTCCATCGGCACCGAAAGTGTGGGCGGGATTCTTGAGCAAGCGCAACAAACCCAGGCCCAGCCGCCAGTCGAGCAGGGGGTGGAAGTTCATGTTTTGGTACACCCGCAGGCATTCGTAACAGGCTGAATCACAGTTTTTCCGGTGCGTATCGCTTTGAATGTTTTCGGTAAATGAACCGGTGTTGGTGGGTTGCAGAATGTCATCTAAAATTTCCCCGAAATGGTCGTGGAGGTAGCGCACGAACCCGGAGCCGTTGGCCAGTTGGTCGGTCAGGATGATTTCAGCACCGAAAACTTCCTGGTTGAAAAGGTGACGTCCTGTGCCTTTCCGGACGATGTCGGCGATTTCGATCTCGCTGGGATCCACGTCGAGGCGGTCGGCCAAAGTACGTTGCAGCAGGAAAGCCGCTGAGTAGTAGGCGGCTTTTACGCCTAAGTTTTCCTTCCAGAACAACTCCACGTCCAGTAGCGAATCCAGCGGCGAGAGCCGCAGGATTTCGGTGGTTTTACCCGCCGCCAGCGCAATGGACTCAGGGCTTCCTTCGGAATTTTTAGTCCGCATCGCATGACCAGTTTGTTTATTTTCCGTTCCTGTCAAGGATTCTGACAACCACTGGTTAAGTAGCGTAACGGGGTAATCGCGATTGGGGAACCACTGTTCTGTACTGTAAAACTGCCCTTCAAAAAACCGTTCGGCGTTGGTGTTGACGCGCCAGGCCTTATCGGTTTGTGAAAGGACGAGGCTGCAATTTCCAACGATTTTCGGTTGCATCGACCCGCTCCCGTCCTTACTAATTTCGGCGAGAATGGGCGTCCGTTGGCTCGTCAGGTCGTCCAAATCCCGGTCGTCACGGCCAGGGGAAAGGTCGGTGCGAAAGGCCCTGGGCGTGCGAATAATCATCGGAGGAGCGTCGAGAAAACAGGCTTCGCAAAGAATATCATCGGGTTCAAACAGGTAAGTGCGCGTGAAGCCGCAGGTGGTACACCGCTTCATCCAGCGGTTGACGGCGAACGTCTGCCCGAGGGCATCGAGGGGCTGGCCGTTGTCCAGTAGTTTTAACACGCCAAGTTTCGGGTTTTTTCCGCCTTCGCGGATGTTGGCAAGCGTTCCCGTGAAGCCAATCACCCGGTGAATGGCCTTGTCTTTGGTTTTCTGACTACCCGGCGCAAATTCACTCAGAGCCACGTTCTCCGACCGGTCGATGGTGTTCAGATGCCATTCTCCGTCTTTGAATTCCGCTCCGTGAAACAGGTTTTGGGATGTCGTGGGCATTCCAAACATGGGAAACAATCCGCCTTCGGCCAGGCACTCGCCCAGGTCGTCGGCCACGATTTCGTTTTTGTCGGAATACGAACTCAGATGGTCCACGCCGGGCAGCAAGTCGGTGACGACCCAGGCGGTAAGTTCCTCCTGGCCAGTCGGGTCGGGCCAGAGTTGAGCGACCAGGTTCTGGATTTCCCGTCCGTTCGTTGACACCCACCGCTCCACGGTCGGGCGGTAGGTAGGCCAGTTGGTGCGGGTACCCAACTCGCCGTGGACATTCACGGGTCGCCGGGCGTCTTCGTCGGCAAGGCTAACCGTCCGAAACGCCCGCCGAAGTACCTCTTTGGCCAGTAGTCGCTGGGCGATGGAGCGGTTTTCCGCCTTCCCGACCGTCAAAAACGGCGGGGGCGGGGTGTCGCCGGTGATTTTGTGCGGATTGTCAAAATAAAATTCGTCGTGGCTGCGACCCCGGCAGAAGGTCAGAATGGCCGAATACGCCTGTCCCCGCCGACCGGCCCGGCCCACCCGCTGTTGGTAGTTGAAGCGTTGGGGCGGCATATTGGCGAGCATCACGGCCTGCAAAGCACCGATGTCCACGCCCACTTCGAGCGTGGTCGTTACGCTGAGCAAATCAATTTGCCGGGCCAGGCGGTAGGGCCGCTCGGATTCGTTCACAAAAATATCGCGGAAGTGGCGCTGACGCTCAAACTGGTCGTCGGTTTGGCCGGTCATTTCCTCGCAATGCAGCCGGATGGGTAGGCGCTTTTCAATCGTCGCGTGGTAAGCCAGGTAGTGTTTTTCCCGCAGGCTTTCCACCGTATTCGTGGGTTCGGCGTCCAACTTTTCACCCGAAAACGTGCAGATGCCCGCCGAAAAATGGAGGTGATGGCGGGGTGATTTAGGCCCCGTCCAGACTGCGGCCTTTTCGGAGACAGGGCGCACAAAAAGGTTTTCCAGCACCACGCCTTTTTCCATATCCAGCAAACCGAAGTGGCGGAGGCTGCGCCAGACGGTATCCCCCAACGTGGCTTCGGCTATACCGTGTTTAAAAGCTACTCGCCTCAGGTACTTTTTAACCTGGGGTTTGAATTTCTCCCAATCGGTCAGGTTTGAGAAGTTGTCGAATTCGCGGTCGGGATGGTTGTGCTGAAAGTTTTCGCCCATGAGCCGAACCGTGCTGTCGAGTACCTGGCGAAAGGTAGTTTCCGAAAAACGGGTTGAGGCCGCGAAGGGCTTCAATTCCTCATCGGTGCGCCCAACGGTGAGGTAGGCCAACCCGGCCGATTCGAGCGAAAAAAAGAGCCGTCCGAAAAACACCGGGGCCAGTTCTTCGTAGGTACTGCGCTCGATGTCGCGCTGAAATTCCCGGTCAGCGGCCTTCCACTTCTGCTTTTCAAAATCAATAACATCCCACCAATTTGGCCGTACTCCGTCCCGACGAACGGCCTTCTGCACGTCGAGGTCGTTGCCGCCGGGGTTAACGCCCAACGCGACCAAAGCCCGCACGAGTGGGGTCATGGCGGTCTGGTCAGTCCCAACTTCCACGAGGTCACGCACGAGCACGGTGGCGTCGAGGTAAGGAGCGAGTGACTGCCGGGCCGTTTCCCGGCGCTGCATTTTGCTGGCGTTGGAGCTGTCAGGTTGGTCGGCCTGCTCCACGAGGTCTTCCAGTTTATCGACCAGTTCCGGGTGTTCAGCACGAAATTCAGCGAGGCCACCGGCATCAGCCCCACGCAGGGCCGCGACGATTTGCTCGCCCACCAACACGTTCCGCTGCAAGTACCCGATGAGCACCTCGCGTAGCAAATCGGTGAAATGGCTGCGCTCGATGCCGTTGGCGATGGAAGCGGCCTCTTCCCGACTGTCGGAAAAAACAACCAGTTTGCGTTGTTGCGAAGTCGGGGGTAATTGGTAGAGCAGTTCTTTGGCCAGAATCTGGGCCGCTTTGGCAAAGCCCGTGCGGAAGCCCCGCACCGAACTTAGCATTCGCTTTTTGCTGTCCTGCTGGTGTTTGCTGTGGTTCACGCCGCAGGCCGGGCACACGCAGGGCATGGCCCGGTGAGTGGTTTGGATGAGTTTCGTCTGCGTATCCTTCCAGTCCTGCACATCTTGACCGCGTTGGGTATCCCCATGACGCACGGTGAACACGTAGCCGTCTTTCCAAACTTCGCTTCCATCGGCCTTTTCACGGGGAAGTTGAATAGCCCCCGTTTTGAGGTGCAAGCGAGCAGATTCCCAACGTCCCGTAAAATCTTTTTGGTTCTCGGAACTACCGGGCGTCGTGGCCTGTCGCCATTCGTTGGTCGATTTTTCCAGCACAAATTCCTGCCCGCCCTGGGGCCAAAACACGGCGTATTCCTGGTACGGACGCTGCTCAATGAGAACGGTCGTTGAGCGACTGGGGGCTTTTTCGAGGTCGGCACTGACGGGCAGCAGTTCACAGTGAAATGTCTCTTCCGGTACGTGTCGGGTGCCGCCCAGAAAAACGGTTCCACAGTTTTCACAACGCAGCAAATCGAAAACCCGGTTGTCTGCTTCGGAGAGGATTCGCGGGGCGGTGTGTAATTTCCCAATCGGTCCTCCGTCGGTCGCGGTGGCTTCAGTTGGGTCGGCGGAGGCCCATAACCCTTCGAGGTTGCGGAAGAAAAAATGCAACCGGAATCGGGGTAAGTCTACTTTCAGGTTTTTCAGGCTGTCGGCCAGGCCCCGCGCCAGCAGCAAGCCCCGCGTGGCCGGGCGTAGCACCTCGTCGGGTTGTTGGCCAAAAAGTTCTTCTGAGAAAAAAGGCAGGAGCGAATCCGGTTCATCCGGGGTTCGGAAGGTAACCACGGCTCGTTCCCGACCATCGACGGTGCAAGCCCGGCGCATCCGGGTCGCCAGGTGCAGGTGGTCGTGGGTAAGCACGGAAAGCAGGCGCTCCCGGCCTTCGGTCGGTGGCGGTTGAAGGCCGTACTGTTTCGCCAGTTCGTCAGCCACGTTGGCGCAGGTCGTCAGGAACTCAGATTCGATGGGATTTCCTTTGTAAATCTCCGCCAGTCGCACAAAGGGTGCCGTGGGCAGCACGTCGGCGGGGGCGGGGGGCAACGGAGTCGATTCACCCGCAATCAGGCTAAAGCGGTCAAACGGACAGCCAAAAAAGTCTTTCAGGAATTTTTGACTGTCCTCACTCTCGTCGAGCGAGGCACTGGAAGCCAGAATGCGGAGTTGTTGGTGTTTTGGGTCCAACCCGAGGCGGTCGAGGAGAATGCGCAGCAGGTAGGCCACTTCGCTGCCGGGTGTACCCCGGTAGAGGTGGAGTTCATCCACGACGAGGTGAAAAATACGCGATTCATCGGCGGCCAGCCAGCGGCGGGTTTCCTCAAACACGGGCGCATCCACCTCGCGCATGAGCATGATGCCGAGCATCGAAAAGTTGGTGATGAGCAAATCGGGCGGCGTGACCTGCATATCGAACCGGCTGCGGAGTTCGGCCCCGTCGGGTCGGGGGAAAAACGAGCGGATTTCCACCGGGTCGGGGGGTGTAAGTCCCAAATTCCTGGCTTCCTGCACCCGTTGCTCAAATTCAGTGCTTTCCAGGTAATCGTCAATCTCGGTTGAGGTGTTGGCCAGTTGGGTCAATGCTCGTTTCAACTTCTCGATTTTGCGGGTGTCCGCCTGCGGGGTACCGTTATCATCGGGTTTCCGTAAATCACCGGGCACGGGGGTAGCCCCGTTATAACGCCCGAAATAAAGCCGGTTGCCCTGCCCATTTTTGGAAAACCACTTTTGGGCCTGGTCCGAATCGAGAGCTTGGCGGAGGCGCGTCATCTGGTCTTCCACCAGGGCGTTCATCGGGTACAAAAGCAGGCCCCTTACCGCCGCCGGGCGGGATTCGTGGCCGCGTTGACGAACGGCTTGGCTGAGTTGAAACGTCGTAGAATCAATGCACTTTTTGTCGGAAACGCCGCCATTTTTGCCATTCCCATTCCACCAGGTATGGGCCGTGGAAGCGGTTGAGGGAGCGGGCAGAAAGTGCGGCAATTCCCGGCACAACTGGGCCAGTCGGGCAAAAAAACACGACTCGGTTTTACCCGAACCGGTGCCGGTCGTAATCACGCAATTTTTCCCCGAAAGGCTTTCGCGCAGCATCCGGGCCTGGTGTTCATACAACGCGCGGTCGGCGGGAAAAAGGCCGCAGGCCGCCAGGGTTTTGAAGGTGTTCCGTTCCGTTTCGCTCAGGCCGGGAAGGTCGGCTTCTTCTAAATCAAACAGTCTTTTCTGGCTGGAAGGGTACTCGGGCAGGGGTTCAATCCAGGGTTGACGATGAAACACCTTGTCGCGCCGGAGCAAGGCCAGGCGTTCGGCGTTGAGCGAATCAAACCGGGTAGCAAAGGCCGTTCCGACGTAGCGTTGAAAATGGTCGGTGATGGTATCGAAGGCGAGGATGGGGTCGGTCATTTTACGGCAAGGCTTGAGGTTTGTCCGAGTTTATTCCTTAAAAAATTAGTAATCATCGGGGTGGCGGCACCCTGGTACACCCGGTAGAACTTGACTTGCGGCCACTCGGGAGTACGAAACCCGGCCAGGCGCGGCAGCTTGCCGCTCATCAACGTCAGGGCGCGGGCGAAAAAGCGGGGCAGCGGCATAAAAAGCGGAATGGCCAGATTCGGCCCGTTCTCAATGATTACGGGCAGAAACTCCTCCCGTTCGAGGCTGTGAACCTTCACCAATTTCCGAAATGATGCAGCTACGGCGTAGCGCCCCCAGTTTCTGTCGGCCGGGTAAGGCACCCCGTCTAACCAGTGCCGGACTTCCCGTTGCCAGGTTTGGAGTTTATATTCTATCAGTGCGGAGGTAGAGTCAAATGACCCGGGGTTGAATTTGAGTGAATCCTTGTGAAAAGGATGGGCAAACTCCGGCCAGTACGCGGCGTTTTCGCAGGGCGTGGACGAACGGACGGTTTGCCAGTAATCGCTTACGGTGGCCGAAGCGTCGAGCAGGCCAAACTGCGGCAGTTCGCTGGCGCGAAACGGAATTGCGAGTTGCCCGGCCAGGGCTTCGAGTTGGGCTTTCCCGGCAGAAAAGTCCGATTGGATGAAAACCGAACCGGGAACCAGCGGATCGTTGGCTTCATCACCGCGTTCGATACTGAGTTGAAGAAGCGAATAATTGGGCATTAACTCGCTGATTTTCAGTAGCAATTCGGGCGAACGCCGCCCGACCAGCATAGCCCGGCAGCCCCGTACCGTTCGGACGGGGACGAGTTGGGTCTGATTGAGGTAAATCCGTTTGCGTTCGGGTTCGTATTCCAGGTACCCCAGGGCATCCCAGTCGAGCAGGGCGTAGCGCTTACGCCGGGTCATCCGCTCAAAATTAATTCCGGCAATCTCGCTCACCCGCCCGAAGGCTTCGGTAAATGCCTCCACCGACCACTCCGGTTTGGTGGATAAAAAATGCAGCAGGTCGTCGCCAGGAGTCGTTTCAGATTGGGCAACGTGGGGAGGATGCCGTTGGCCGAGGTCGTTCCCCGGAAAAAAGAAGTGCCGGTTCGCGTGTTGGAAATTAAAATCCGTGCCTTGCGATTCCAACCCCGATACAGCGGCCAATTGTCCGGGTTCAATCCGCTTCCCGAATTGGTTCCATCCCGGAAAATTCTCTGCCAACTCCCCGGAAAGTTGGGACGTAAACCGAAGCAAGGCCTTGCCTTCGAGCGATTCATCTTTTCGGTGCAGCCGGAAGGCCCCCTCGTCGGGAAAATCGTCGGGAAAGTGAAACAACGAGGGGGCTTCAGGGTCTTGAAAAAGCGGAATACGCTGCCTGCCGTCGTCCAGCACGGCCTCTACCTGTTCATCGGTAGTTCCCCCTTCCACGCGCACCGTGGGCGGGAAGGGCCGGAAATACGTCGTCGGGTTGATGGTCAGGCCACTGGTCAACAGCAAGTTTTTCTGCACAGGCTGGTTGGCATTGGGAAGCCAGGCGGGCGCGGAAGGCGGATTTCGAAAACGAAAAAGCCGGAAGCCGGTCGGCAGGTTTTCCGTGTCGTCTCCCGCATTGAGTTCCTGCCAATCTCCGTCGGCGAAGCCCTGACTCCAGGCGGTCAGCTGCTCCGGCAGGGCGGCTGGTGCGAGCAGGTACATCCGGGTTCCGTCGAAGAGCAGGCGCTGGGTTTCGAGCCAATTACCTTTGCCCAATCCCTCGTAATCACCCCGGATGAAAAGCCGACATCCCAGTTTGGCGGGCAAAGTACGTGCCTTTCAACGGTTGGCTGTGTCGGCCAGGTCGTAGCCTGCGGGAAGAAAGGGCAAGTCGATTTGCTCCGACCAGCGGTTGTAGCTTTCTTCAACGCGCCATTCGTCTCCTTTTTTATCGGTGAAAACCAGGTGTTCGGGATAATCCTGGGGCGCAAACAGGCGGTAAAACGGCTCGAAGGTGTAGTCGTGTTTAAGTTTAAACCCAAACCGCAGGCTGGCCGAAACCTGAGTAAATTCCGGCTCCTGCCGTTCGGTTGCGCCGGGATTTTTCTGAGTTGTAAGCACCACAGTCGTCCGGCTGTACTTCGAAGTTCCGTCCCAACGACCGAATTCCCTCCGCACCAACCCTTCGACGGTCGCAGCCACTTCACCGCCCAACTTTACGGCTGCCAAAACGTTGGCTTTCAATCCCAGGCCAGCACCTTGTTTTCGGATAAACTCCCCAATCTCGTCGCTGGTCAGCAGTTGCCCCGGTACCCAACCCATGCGGTCGAAGGCGTTGGGCAACTCGCGCAGTGCTGAAGTGGGCAGCAGGCACTGGGCAAAGGCTTTGCCGACGTAGCGGTACGTGTTCGCAGAAAGTAAGGTTGCATCAAAAAGGCCCAGTTCACCTCCTTTCGCTTCCTGCGACCAATCGGCGACGCGCTGCCAGGCCCGATTCCAGTTGTGACTTTCATTATGCTCCCGCAACGATGGCAGGTTGTGCTGCTCAAAAAACTGGCTGGCGCGTTGGTAGTAGTTGGTCGTGCTGAATTTGAATTGCTCCGCTTCCTCAGCCAGCGGCATTACGCTCAGAACAAGCAGTAGGAGGCAGGGCGGAAACTGAGTTTGAAAAGTCTGTCCGCCCATCATCCTATCCTGAAACGAGGCATTCAGGGCCGTTTCGATTTTTTCCAGCAACGAGCCATTCTGGGGTGAATAACTCCTGACCGCCCGACCAAAATCCGCCCAGACTGCCTGCTCGTCGGCGTCGGGGAGTTGGGTTTTGCCGAGTTCAATCAGTTTTTCGCGGGACAGGTACAGAAAAACGGGCTGCTGGCTGTATTCGGGCCGAAAGAGGTACTCCCCAATCAGGTTGTTCCAATCGAAACGATGCATTGTTTTCAAAAAAGAAGGAGCGGTTAAGCGTTCTGTAAGCAACAAAAAAGCGCCTTTCTTTCCAAGTCATTGGCTCAGAAACCCGAACGAAATAATTCCACCCAGAGCCGAATCAAGTCGAACGGGTAAGGATACACGGTGTGCTGCCCGTTGCGGACGAACCGAACCGCCAGCGTTTCGAGCAGGTCGTCGAGATGAGCCGGTTCTCCCGGCCAGAACACTAATTGCCGCAGGCTCACGGCGCGTTCTTCGGTGGATTTCAACCCTTCCGCCGAACCGACAAAGTACTTTTGTTCGGCGGAGAGGTAGCCCACGCCAACCATTCCCTCCGTCGTAGTTTTGGTTCTCGTCTGCCGCTCAAGGGTCGAATCATAGGGAAAAAGTACCCGCTCCTCGGTGTCCTGGATTTCAAGCGCGTAGCCCGGCCCGAACACGAAGTACTGCTGGCGGAGTTTGCGGTCCTGGTCTTTATCGGGAATATTTTCCAGAATTCTGGCCTCAGGTTCAGCCCAGTCCGTGCCCCGTTCGGCGAGCCATTCCCGGCGCAGTTAGTTGTCAACGAAGATTTGGTTATGGAACTGGCGCGACTGGGTGGCCGGGTACAAATCCTGCGCCCCGAATCGCTTCGGCAACACGCACGCAAACATTTATTACAGGCAATTATTTCATTGGACTCGGTTTGCCAGGAATGAGCGCCAGTATTTTTTAAGGCTTCAAATTTTGCAAAAAATGGTGGGCGGTCCGACGGGTCGGTTTGAAGGCTAATTATTCAACTTCACAAAGCCCCCATCAATCGGGTAATCACAGCCGGTGATGAAACCCGCCTCGTCCGAGCACAGAAATAGCGCCAGTGAAGCGATTTCTTCGGGCCGGGCCATGCGGCCAATGGGCTGGCTGGCTTCGAGTTTGGCAAACATTTGTGCTTCGGTTCCGGGGTAGTTTTTGGCCAGAAATCCGTCGACAAACGGCGTGTGTACCCGCGCGGGCGAAAGGCTGTTGCAACGAATGTTGGCTTTCAGGTAGTCTTTGGCCACCGACAACGTCATCGACAACATGGCTCCCTTGCTCATTGTGTAGGCGAAGCGGTCGGGAATACCCACCAGGGCCGCTACCGAGGCCAGGTTGAGAATCACGCCACCACCCTGGGCTTTCATCCGGGGCACGGCGGCGTAAAGGCAGTTGTACGCGCCCTTGACATTGACGGTAAAAATCCGGTCAAAATCGGCTTCGGTGGTGCCTTCCAGATTGCCTACGTGGGCAATTCCCGCGTTGTTGACCAGGATATCGACCCGGCCAATTGTCTCGAAAACCGCCAGCACGTCGGCCTGCGAAGCGATGTTGCAGACCTGAGCGGTTGCTTGCCCACCCGCCGCCGCAATTTCATCCACGACGGCACGGGCGGCGTTTTCATTGAGTTCCAGAATGTGAACGTGGGCACCCTGCCGGGCAAATAACATACTGATGGCTCGCCCAATGCCACTGCCGCCGCCCGTGATGACGGCTATTTTGCCGGATAAATCGAACATAGTGTAGAGGGCTTTTTTTCCAAAGACAAATCAAGCGTTTTTTGACTTCATATCGTTTTCTAAAAAGTACATTTGCTCGATTGCCTACTCGTTTTTTACGGCCTGACCTACCTTTAAATCGCTAACCGATTCATCCTCAATGTTCTTATTCCGGATTACTCTTCTGCTGCTAATCGCCTGCCGGGTCTCCGCTCAGGAATTTACCCCGCTCAAACCTCACGGGGCGGTACCTTCACCGCAACAAATCGCCTGGCACCGGCTCCAGTATTACGCGTTCGTGCATTTCAACATGAACACCTTCACCGACAAGGAGTGGGGCGAGGGCCGCGAAAGCCCGGAGGCCTTCAACCCGACCGCGCTCGACTGTCGGCAGTGGGCGCGCATCTGCAAGGCGGCGGGCATGAAGGGCATTATCCTGACCGCCAAGCACCACGACGGATTTTGCCTCTGGCCAACTGCATTCAGCGAGCATTCCGTAAAAAATAGCCCCTGGCGCGAGGGCAAAGGCGACTTGCTCCGTGAACTCGCCGATGCCTGCAAAGCCGAGGGATTGAAATTTGGCGTGTACCTCTCGCCCTGGGACCGCAACCATCCCAGCTACGGCACGCCGGAGTACAACGAAGTTTTTAAAAACACCCTCACCGAGGTACTGACCCGGTACGGCGACGTGTTTGAAGTGTGGTTTGACGGGGCCAACGGCGAAGGGCCGAACGGCAAAAAGCAGGTATACGACTGGCCGGGCTTTGTCGGGGTGGTTCGTAAACATCAACCCAACGCGCTCATTTTTAGCGACGCCGGGCCGGATATTCGCTGGATCGGGAATGAAAAAGGCCACGCCTGGGCCACCAACTGGGCCACGCTCAACCGCGATAAATTTTACCCCGGCTACCCCAAAGCGGACGAATTTAAAGCGGGCAATGAAGACGGTACCCACTGGGTGCCCGGCGAGGTGGACGTGTCGATCCGGCCGGGCTGGTACTACCACGCCGAGGAGGACGGCAAGGTCAAAACGCCCGATTCGCTGCTGCGCATCTGGTACGCTTCGGTGGGGCAGGGAAGCAATTTGTTGCTAAATATTCCGGTGGACCGGCGCGGGCAGATTCACCCCGCCGACTCGGCCAGCCTGATAGGTTTCAAGACCCTTCGCGATAGTGCGTTTGCCCGAAATCTGGCCCTGAATCAAGTGGCCAAACCCACCACCAGCCGACCGGGAGCCGTAGCGGCGCACTTGCTCGACGGTAATCCCGACACCTACTGGAGTACGCTGCCCGGCGTCCGAACTGCCTCCATCGAACTCGAGCTGGGGGATGATTTTAAAGAATTTACCACGGTTGTTTTGCAGGAAGGCATTCAGTTTGGGCAGCGGGTGAATCCTTCAACGTCGAAATTTTTGATTCCGAAAAAGATAAATTTGTGGAAGTCGCGCGGGGCACTACCATTGGCCCTCAGCGCGTTCTGACGTTTCCCCGACAGCGCGCGTACCTGATGCGCATCAATATTCAGTCGGCGAAAGATAGCCCGGTACTGACTGAAATCGCGGTTTATTGACCAATTTGAGCCATGAATCAGTAGCAAACCGACCCGTATGCTGCCGACCGTTGGCATGACTTTTTAGTAGTAAAATCCCGAGTTTTTTAGTCCTTTTTATTAACCCTAAAAGTTTATTACCATGTCCAACAAATTGTACCTTTTCGCGCTGGCCGGTTTTGTCGGCCTGAGTGCCTGTCAGCGGCAAGTCGTGGGTGGTTTTCAAGCCTCACACCCGGAGTCGTTTGCCCGCGCTACGCCAACCGCTGCGGCGACTACCGCCCCGGATGAAGCGGTAACGGTGACCATACCTGCCCCCGAGACGGCACCGGTAGTTGCTACCCAATCGACCGAAAGTCAAGTCGTTACGTCCCGGATTGCACAACCGGTCGTTGCTTCACCGGCGATGCTGGCCAGTGCGGCTGATCAGGCCGTTGCTGCCGCCAAGGGCACCAGGTACGAAGCCCGTGCCGAGCGTTTGCGGGTCGCGATTGCCAAAGCCCAAACAGCCTCTTCAGAAAATGTAGCGGCTGCGCCGCGCAAATTGAATTTTGCGGAAAAGGCGATGGTGAAAGCGGTGACGAAAAAATTGAACAAGCAGATGACGAAAGCCAAACAAAGTCAAGGTCAGGATACGCAGGCGCTTAATGGCAATATCAAAATCGGCCTTATTTTGCTGGTCGCTGCCCTGGTTCTGTTCCTGATTCCGGGTTTAGGCCTGGTCGGTACCATCGTTGCCGTGATTGGTCTGGTCTTCCTGGTGCTGGGGTTGGTCAATATGGCTTAATGTTTCAGAAATGATGCAAACCGTTGTTTTGCTGCACGGTTTCGGCGAAAACGCCTCCGTTTGGGATGACCTCACGGAGGCGTTTTCGCTTGAAAACCGCGTACTAACGCCCGATTATTCCGCGCAGGCCCTGCCTTCGGTGGAGGCCTACGCCGACTGGCTTCGCGACTGGCTCGATGCCCAACAGGTAGCGCGTTGCGTGCTCATCGGTCACTCGATGGGTGGGTACATCGCATTGGCGTTTGCCGAACAGTACCCCGACCGCCTCAGGGGTCTGGGTTTGTTTCACTCAACGGCCTACGCCGACACGGAGGAGCGCCGGCAAAAACGGCTGGCGAGTATCGAGGTCCTGGAAGAAAAAGGGGCGGCGATCTTTCTCGAAGAATTTATCCCAAAAATGTACGCCGAGGCGTTTGCCGAACACCGTCCGCAGGTGATTGCT
This sequence comes from Cytophagaceae bacterium, assembly GCA_026785975.1. GTDB lineage: Bacteria > Bacteroidota > Bacteroidia > Cytophagales > Spirosomataceae > JAJAZB01. Next base: position 19,148 of record JAJAZB010000290.1, read on the forward strand.
CAGCACCTGGAGTCGGTCAGGGAATTGCCCATTCAAGCGTTGATTGCCGCCATGCGGGCCATGCGCGAACGGCCGGATCGGCGGGCGGTGTTGGAAAAAGCGCCGTTTCCGGTGCTGTTTATCATCGGCATGGCCGACCGCAGCGTATCGCCGCAGGATTCCCTGAAACAAGTGGCCCTGCCCGCCCGTGCCCACGATCTGGTGCTGGAGGGCGTGGGGCATTCGGGCATGACCGAGGCCCCCGAGGCGTGTATCATCGCCATTCGGGAGTTTCTGGAGATGACTGAAAATTAATGCTGAATTCTGAATGGAAAGGGGAATTTCTTGTACGAGTCGGGTTGACAATTTTTGAAAAGTTGTCAACCCGACTCGTAGTTTGAATTCGTACTTTTGCGCCTGAACATCAGCCTTTCTCACCGGTGAAAACCTTCTTTTTAAATGCATTCTGCCTGCTGGGCATGGCCGCTTTTTTAGGCGCTTGTGGCGGAGATACCGAAACCCGTCAGCCCAGCACCGACTCCACCCAAACGACCGAACCTGCCTCAGCCAAATTACCTGCTACGGTGTCATTGGCTTTGCAAAAAATTCTGCAACCCGAGCGAGGCGGCTTGTTGCGCGGGGTCAACCTGGGGGATTCCGTCGGGCGGGTGATGCGCCTCGAAACAGCGCCGCTGACCGAAGACAGCGCCACCTACAAAGGCTTCAACGAAGTATTGACGGAAGGCATCGACGGTGAATTTGCCGATGTGCTTTACCGCACCGATGCCCAGGGCCGGGTGGTGAGTATTCACGTCGACGTGTTTTTGAACCAACGAGCCGGGGTCGATAAGCTACTGGCGGAGTTGCAGCGGTATTTCGGGCAGCGGTACGGAACGCCCCAGGGCACGCCCCAACGAAACGTCTGGAATTTGCCGCAGGGCCAGCAACTGAAACTCAGTGCTGAACGTGTGAAACAGGCTCCAGGTCTGACCATTGAGTTTTCGGGGCCGAAGAAAACGGTGCAGTGAGTTGAATTCACTTTAACAAGACTTAGCCTCACCGAACCGTCGGACCGCCCCGGCCCCTCTCCACCGGAGAGGGGTGACTCAGAACCCTGGATTTACTCTCCTCTCCACCGGAGAGGGGCGGGGGGTGAGGCTCCAAGCACCTTGAGCGAAAGTCCTAAATTGTCTAGGCCTATCGTTTTTTTACGTAGTTTTGAATCAAGCTCCAAAAACATCTGAAACAAGTCTACCTGAATGTCCACCACCACGTCTGAAAAAAATGCTGCTTACTACGAGCAGCTTTATCAGTCGCACGCCGATCCCTGGGATTACGTGCAGGCTGCCGAACAAGCCAAGTACCGTCTGAGTCTGGAAGCGGCCCGCCGCTGGCAACCCGCTCCCCAACGAATTCTCGAAGTAGCCTGTAGCCTGGGCTACCTGACCGAGCAACTGGCCGGGTATGCCCCGGAAGTCTACGCCTTCGACGTTTCGGAAACGGCCGTGCGCCAGACCCGGCAACGCTGCGCCAGGCTCAACACGCCCACCCGTTTTGACATTCGCCCCGGCGATGCCCTCGAACCCGACTACCCCGCAGGTCACTTCGACGTCATTTTCGCGGGCGACGTGGTACACGGGGCATTCGACGGCTCCGAACTCTCCATCCGGGCCGTGCGCGCCCTGCTGCCATTGCTGGCTTCTGGCGGCGTACTCGTGCTAACTGATTACATTCAGCCCGCTGACCAAGCCGGGTACGAACGGTTGGTGGTAAACCAGGGCGCGCAGGTGCTGGAAAAACTGTACTTCCACGATCGCTACTGGTTCCGGCTGAAAAACGCGCTCAAATTCATGGAAAAAACGCGGGTTGCCCAATGGTTCCTGCGCAGTCGGGCGGTGTACCAGTTTCTGAAAAAACCCGCAACTTGGCGCGGCCCGCAGGGGTCAAAGCACTTTGGTTTGGTCGTTCAACGAAAGCAATAACGACCATGCGCATCTTGATGACCCTTTCCCAAACTGAGGTGACGGGCGCGGAAATTTATGCCGTGACCGTGGCCGATGAACTCATCCGACGAAACCACCAGGTGGTGATCATCTCGGATACCCTGACCACGCCCACACTGGCCGGGTACGTTCCGCTGCAACTCGATAAACGCTCGTTTTGGCGGCGGCTGAAATACGTTATTTTCCTGGTGCGGTTTATGCGAAAACACCAGATTCAGGTCGTCCACGCGCATTCGCGGGCGTCGATGTGGGTGAGTTATTTTGCCAGTCGGATTGCGGGTGTGCCCATGATTAGCACCATCCACGCCCTCGAACCTTGTCACCGCACCCGCAAACTCATTCCGGCTTTTGGTGATTACGCGCTGGCCGTTTGCGAAAACGCGATGCGGAACGTCGTCGAAAACATTGGCTTTCCGGCCCACCGGATCGAGGTGTTGCGCAATGGATTCCGGCCCGCTACGGTGCTGGTTTCTGAAGAACCGACCGAAAAAATCATGACGCTCATCGGGCGGTTATCGAGTACCAAAGGCGAGGCGGCGTACCAGCTTCTCGAAAACGTGCTGCAACACGAACAGGAATATCGGGTGGTCGTCATCGGTGGAAACCACATTCCTGAACGGTTCGAGAAATTTCGCTCGCGCATTCAATTCACCGGCCACGTTGACAATGTGGCCGACTGGATGGCGCGGAGTGCGATTGTCATTGGGTCGGGGCGGGTGGCGGTGGAGGCCCTGCTGATGGGTAAAAAAACACTGGCTTTCGGCGCATTCAGTTGCCCCGGCTTCGCGAGTGAAGAAAACCTGAACGAATGCCTGGAATCCAATTTCGGCGATATTTCTTTCGGCGGGCGTTCTTTCGACTGGGCCTTTGTCAAAACCCAGTTGGAACGCGCCAAAATCGACCCCGCACCGGCTGCCCGGTTGATTGAAACCGTCGGAGCCGTGTACAACCTCGACGGCGTGGTCGATCGCCTGGAGCAGGTGTATCGCTCAACCTGGGTACGATTCCACCAGCGCGAAATCCCGATTCTGTGCTACCATCGGCTGATTGAGAACGACGGCGAAAAAGGCCAGTTTCCCACCTACCTGCACACGGATCGGTTTGAAAAACACCTTCAGTATCTGCACACCAACGGGTACCGCACGATGTTGTTTTCGGACTTGAAAGAAGGGCCATTTTTTGACGAAACGCACCGTTCCGTGATTCTGACGTTCGATGACGGCTACGAAGACAACTACCACCTGCTGTTTCCATTGTTGAAAAAATACGGGGCCAAAGCCGTTATTTACCTGGTGTCGGGGCGGCAAAGCAATGAATGGGACGTGCCCGAAGGCGAAAAAGCCCTGCCGCTGATGCACGAGGCGCAGTGGCAGGAAATGCTGGCGAGTGGGCTGGTGGAGTTTGGCGCCCACACCATGACCCATCCCGATTTGTCGGCGATCACGCCCGAGCAGGCCAATGAAGAAATCCGGCAGTCAAAAGCCCAATTGGAGCAGGCCCTAGGCGTACCGGTTCGTACCTTTGCCTACCCGTACGGGCGGCTGTCGGCGCGGGTGAAGGAATTGACCCGGCAGGCGGGTTTTACCTACGGCATCGCCACGGATTCCGGGCCGCTGGCCGTTCACGAAGATCCGTTTGAGGTCAGGCGCATCGTGGTTTTTCCCGATACGACCCCCCGGCGCTTCGCCCGAAAAGTAACCGGCCATTACACATTTTATCGGGCCAAAAACAAGTAATGGTTTGAAGGTTTGAAAAGGTTTGACAAGGTTTGAAGTTTGAAGGTTTGAGATTTGAAAACAGCTTTCAGGTTTGAAAAGCCAGGAAAACCTCTGGCATAAACTTTCCAACTCTCAAACCTCAAACCTTGTCAAACCTTGTTGAACCTTCAAATCTTTTCAAACCCCAAATATGCACATCCTGTTGAGCCGCACTGACCGTATCGGCGACGTGATGCTGACTTTACCGTTGGCTGGCGCGCTGAAAACGCGGCTGCCCCACCCGGTGCGCATTACGTTTCTGGGGGCCAGCTACACGCGCGATGTCGTGGCGTGCTGCCAGTACGTCGACGACTTTGTGGCCTGGGATGAAACCGAAAATGATCTGGTTCCGGCGTTGAAAGCCCTCCGCGCCGACGTGATTTTGCACGTTTTTCCGGTAAAAGAAATCGCTTTTGCCGCCCTCCGGGCGAACATACCGCTTCGCGTTGGTACGCGCAACCGGGTTTTTCACTGGCTTACCTGCAATCGGCTTTTAGCCCTTTCGCGCAAAAATTCCGACCTGCACGAAAGCCAACTGAACCTGAAGTTTCTGGAGACGTTTGGGCTTGAAAACTCGTTTGACTTACCCGAGATTCACTCGTTTTACGGCTTTCGTCCTCGGGAATCTCTGTTGCCCGGTTGGCAAAACCAGCTTGATCCGGCCCGGTGCAATATTATTTTTCACCCAAAGTCCAAAGGCTCGGCCCGGGAGTGGCGAATCGAGAATTTCATCCGGCTGGCCGAATTGCTTCCTCCCGAAACCTTCCGCATTTTCGTGACCGGCACCGCCCAGGAGGCCGCCGCCTGCGGCCCCTTGCTCACCCGGGGCTTCCCGCACGTGCGCGACCTGACGGGCCAACTTTCACTTGCCCAGTTGATTGCCTTCATCGATGCCGCCGATGGGCTGGTGGCCAACAGCACCGGGCCGGTCCACCTGGCGGCGGCGCTGGGCAAACTTACCATCGGGCTGTACCCGACGGCCCGCCCCCTGCATCCGGGGCGCTGGCAGCCAATTGGCCCCAGGGTTCGGGTGTTCTCGCGTCCCGGACCCTGCGCGGGTTGCCCGGCTACCGGCGGTTGTAGCTGCATCAACTCGATCCGACCCGAGGCGATTGCTGAACAGGTGCAAACCGCGATTCGGCCCGCCTGAAATGCGCTTCTGACCGGGTTTTCACTTATTTTTGTGAGAAAAAAGGGGTAGTTGAAAATTTTCAACTCTCAACTACCCCCGCACTCTTAGTTTGAAAACCTACCTTCGCATCCTCCACTACGCGCGTCCGCTGGGGCAGTACGTGGCGCCTTTCCTTGTTTTTTCGATACTGGCCAGCGTATTCGGGGTGCTCAATTTTACGCTGATTCAGCCCCTGCTCGATGTTCTGTTCGACAAAGTCGATACCGCCGCCGATGCCGCCCGGTTCAGTCGTAAACCCGATGGCTTTTTCGACATCGCCCAATGGTTCAACTACGGCGTGGGCCGGGCCTTGCAGGCTTACGGTAAGCTCGGTACGTTGCGGGTTGTGTGCGCCACCATCGTTGGATCGGTGTTGCTGTCCAATATTTTTAAATATTTATCCGTCCGGATTTTAGAAAGTTTTAAAGCCCGCACCGTCGCCAATCTGCGCCAGGCCGTATTCGACCGCGCCGTGACCTTGCACCTGGGGTTTTTTACGAGTGAGCGAAAAGGCGATCTGATGGCCCGCCTGACGACCGACGTACAGGAAGTTGAAAATTCGGTGACGCGGGTATTCAGTGCGTTTTTCCGGGAAATATTCACGTTGGTTTTTTACATCGTCCTGTTGTTTACGATGTCGTTGAAACTGACGCTTTTCGCGCTGATTATCATTCCGGTTTCGGGTTCGATCATCGCGCTGCTGGCCCGAAAACTCCGCGAAAACGCGACGGAAGTGCAGCAACGCCTGGCCAATTTGATTACGCTGCTCGATGAAACCTTCGGGGGAATCCGCGTCGTGAAAGCCTTCAACGCCGAAACGTTCATCCGCCAACGGTTCAGGGACGAAAACCAGGGCTATCGCCGGTCGCTTTTGCGGATGTTTTACCGGCAGGAACTGGCCCCACCGTTTTCCGAATTTTCGGGCGTGCTGGTGGTCTGCGGCCTTCTGCTCTACGGCGGTTCGATGGTGCTGAGCAATCAGTTTGAGCTATCAGCTTCCACGTTCGTGACCTATATCATCATTTTCTCGCAGGTGCTGCGGCCCGCCAAAGAGATTTCCAACGCCGTCAGCAGTGTGCAGCGGGGGGCGGCTTCCGCCGAGCGGATTCTGACCTTGATCGATACCAAATCGGAAGTGACGCAGCCGATTGATGCGTTGGAAGTGTCGGGATTTTCTGACAAAATCGAACTGCGCAACGTGGGTTTTTCCTACGCCACGGGCAAAAAGGTGTTGAAAAACGTAAACCTGACCATTCAAAAAGGCAAGACGGTGGCGCTGGTTGGGTCGTCGGGTGGGGGCAAGAGTACCCTGGCCGATTTGATTCCGCGTTTTTACGACCCCACTGACGGGCAGATTCTACTCGACGGAGTGGACATACGTACGCTGTCAAAAAATTCATTGCGCCACCTGATGGGCATCGTTACCCAGGAATCGATTTTGTTTAACGACACCATTTTCAACAACATCGCCTTCGGGAGTAACGCTACGCTGGAGCAAGTGACCGCTGCGGCGAAAATCGCCAACGCCCACGATTTTATCGTGCAAACCCCCGAAGGCTACCAAACCGTCATCGGCGACCGGGGTACCCGGCTGTCGGGTGGGCAGCGGCAGCGGCTGAGTATTGCCCGGGCGGTGTTGAAAAACCCACCCATTCTGATTCTGGACGAGGCGACCTCATCGCTCGATACCGAGTCGGAAAAGCTGGTGCAGGAAGCCATCGCCAACCTGATGAAAAACCGCACGGCGCTGGTGATTGCCCACCGCCTGAGCACGATTCAACACGCGGATGAAATCGTGGTGTTGCACCAGGGCCAGATTGTGGAACGCGGCACGCACGAAGAATTGCTGGAACTGGAAAAGGGTTTTTACCGAAGGCTGAGCCGGATGCAGGTGCAGACGGTGGGATAGAACAGGTTTGAAATCAAATCCTTATTATTGTGAGTCAAACACACCGATGCAAACTTTCATCTCCGTAATCCATCGACTTCAAGGCTTTAGCAAGCGCTTAGACGATTTAACCATGTTGACGAATCAGCACTGGGTGGTCGTTGACGAAATTGATAAAGTTAAAACCGTTTACATTTTCAGAGCAAATAAAGAATTGCTCATTTCCTGCAATGGTCAGGTTGAAAAAGGCAGTTGGGATTATTTGGGAAATAGTTCGTTGTTAATCGACAAAAAGGATAATAGCTATTTATTCAAACACGGGTTTTTTGATGAGAATATTTTAGCATTGAAGGTTGATGGAAAAAACGAATATGCATTTTTGGTTAATGAAAATAAATATGAAGAGGAAATCAACACGTTTAAAAGCGTCACTGAATTTCTAAATAAAAAATACATTAATTCAAATGCACAAAAAGCACTTGAGATCAAATATGAAATAGAGAAACCTGAAGGATATAAAGCGCAACAATATATTCCTCAGTCAATAAATCAAGAAACAGAGGAATATCATGATGATAATTTTAACACAATTTTGATAGGAACAACGATATTGATAGTATTTATCATCTTCCTAATTTCTATGACCTAATTTTTACCATTTTAACGCTTGGTTTGCAGTCTTACACGATGAATTGGTTGACTTTCAATCTGTTAATAGCCTTTACCGGCTATGAAACCGGTTAAGGGGGCTTAAGATTGAAAAGCACCGAAAAAGACCAGATTTGTTAAAAAAGCGAAACTACTATGAAAACGTCCATTGAAATTGACGAGCAACTACTGACTCAAGCGCAGGCATTGACTCAAGCCAAGTCGAAAGACGAAGTAGTGAATTTGGCCCTACAAACTTTGATTCAGGCCCTGCATCGCCAGCAGATGCTAAACTTGCGGGGCAACGTGCAATGGGAGGGAAATCTGGACGAAATGCGGGCAGCTTAATGGAACCTGTTCTCTTCGATACAACCGTTTGGATTGATTACCTGAAAGGTGTAGTTCGGCCTCAAACCGATTTGCTGAACCAATACATTACGCATGACGAACCGGTTTTTGTGTGCCCAACGGTGGTTCAGGAAATCTTGCAGGGTATTCGCAGCGATGAACAGTTTCAACAAGTCCGGCAGAGTTTACTCGGCTTTCCGTGTCTACTGATCCCTGGTCTTGATGCCGCTTTAGCAGCAGCAGAACTCTACCGTGACTTGCGCAAAAAAGGCATTACTATCCGCAAAGCCAATGATTGTCTGATTGCCGCTTACGCCTTGCATTTCGACATGGCCGTTTGCCATAACGATAGCGATTTCTCAATGCTTGCTCTGCATATTGGATTGAAAGAAAAGCTGTACTTGTAAAGCGGTTCCTCAACCAGTGCCAATCGCTATCAGCGACCAGAGGTTTAAAGGCCCCATTAAAAATCCCGCTGGTACGGATTTTTAATATAGATTTGGCCAAAATCCTCTACCAAATGAAAAAAAATTCAATCCTTAGCCAAATCATCCTGGGCCTTGCACTCGTGGGGCTTCTGGCCTGCGCACGTAATCCGGTCACGGGTAAGCGCGAATTAAGTCTGATGTCGACCGAGCAGGAAATCGCGCTCGGCCAACAGTCGCACCCCTCAATTGTGGCCACAATGGGGCTGTACGAAGATAAAAAGCTCCAGGATTTTATCAATTTGAAGGGCAAAGCGATGGCCAAAATCTCGCACCGGCCCGATTTGCCCTACCAATTTTACATCGTGGATTCACCGGTAGTCAACGCCTTTGCCGTGCCGGGCGGCTACGTGTACTTCACGCGGGGCATTATGGCGCATTTCAACAATGAAGCTGAGTTTGCCGGAGTGTTAGGTCATGAAATCGGTCATATTACGGCTAAGCACGCAGCCCGGCAGCAATCGAGCCAGTTGCTCACGCAGGTAGGACTCATTGGCGGGGCCATCCTGGCCCCCAAGGTGGTGGGCCAAAATATCGAAGCGCTCCAGCAGGGACTGGGGCTATTGATGCTTAGTTATAGTCGGGCCCACGAGTCGGAGTCTGATAATCTTGGCGTGGAGTATTCGAGTAAAATTGGCTACGACGCCCACCAGATGGCCAACTTCTTCGGTACCCTCAAGCGCCTTAGCGGCGACCGCGAGCAGGTGATTCCGGAGTTCATGTCGACGCACCCCGATCCAGGCAACCGCTACAATAAGGTACACCAACTGGCCAAGGAGTATCAAGCCAAGAATCCAGCGAAGTACGAGGTAGACCGCGAGTCGTTTCTGCGCCTGATCGACGGAATTACCTACGGTGAAGATCCCAAACAAGGGTTCGTGGAAAACAATGTGTTTTACCACCCCGTGTTGCGCTTTCAGTTTCCGGTGCCCAATGGCTGGCAGCACCAGAACTCACCTGAGCAGTTTCAAATGACCCCCAAGGACGGGAAGTCCGCCATGATTCTGACGTTGGCCAAGGGCAGTTCGCTCGACGAAGCCGCCCAGACGCTGGTCCAGCAACTAAACCTGAAGGTGCTGGAAAACAGCCGCACGACCATTAATGGCAATCCGGCCATTGTGCTGATTTCGCAACAACAACCGCAGCAGCAACAGCAGGGACAACCTCAGCAACAGCAGGATCCCCGCAACGCGGTGCAAATTGGTACATGGCTGATCCAGTACAACGGCACTATTTATGCCCTGCACGGGTTGACCAGCGCGGCCAGTTTTGCCAATACCTTCCGCACGTTTCAGTCCGTGGCCGAACGGTTCAGCGCCCTGACTGATCAGGAAAAAATCAACCGTAAACCGGAACGCATTCTGGTCAAAACTGCCCCGCGTGACGGTACATTTCGGGAAATTATGACCGGACTCGGAATGCCCGGCAACCGGGTTGAGGAATTGGGGGTGCTCAACGGCCACAAAGCCGACGACCGCCTGACCCGGGGTTCGATGGTGAAAATCATTGCCCGGTAGAGAGAATTATCTAAAACGAAAAGTGGCCCGGAGATAACCTCCGGGCCGCTTTTCGTTTTAAACACTGTTAATTTTTCACTGTTAATTTTTCATTTTTTTCTCACTTCCATCGTGCCAAACACGTAGTCCCAGAGCGGTGAGGAAACCCCAAAAACCACTTCGCCATCTTTGTAGTGGTGAATGCTGTGATTGATCCACAGGGCCTTAAAAACATTTTTGGGCGGTGGGTAAGCGTGGACGGAATAATGCACCAGCAAGTACCCGGCGTATCCCCAGATGAAGCCGGGAAAAAAAGCGTAGGCCGCTTCGCCCATCAACACGAAGAAAATCCCGAAAAACGTCACGGCCACGACAACGGCCAGAATTGGCGGCATGGCCAGGCGGGCCTTGTCTTTGGGATATTCGTGGTGAATACCGTGCGTCGTGTACTGAAATTTAGCCCGCATGGGCGTGGTCGGTTCGATGTGGTAAACGTTGCGGTGCGTCCAGTATTCCACGAAAGTAAATATCAGCAGACCCGCCGCAAACAGTAGCCCAATGATCCAATTGGCCATGTCGGTGTGGGTGAATGCGTACCAACCCAACACCGCACCCATCACAAGAAACAGGGTAACCGGGACAGAAATATGGGTACGGCTTAATTTTTCGAGAAGCGGGTTCTTAAAAAGTTGTTTGCTTCCGCTGTTTTTGGGCTTTACTGGGGTGACTTCCATTTGTGTCAAACGATTGATCGATAAAGTATCTCGTGCAGTTGCAAAAATATAATGCCAGCAAGCCGATCAACTGCTCACAAAAGTTTTTTTACGGTCTAAACTACGCCAGTAAACTCCCTTCCCCGTGTTGAGCCGCCGCTGTGGGGCCTTCCTCGCCCTGCAATTGCTTCTCGTACAACTCCTTGTACGTACCGTTGTGTACCATAAGTTCTTCGTGCGTTCCCTGTTCAACAACTACGCCGTCGTCGAGCATCACGATTTTGTCGGCCAGCTTGGCCGACGAAACCCGGTGGCTGATGATGATCGACGTGCGGTTTTCCATAATTCCCCGCAGGCTGTTCAGAATCGCGTTTTCCGTCTTGGTATCCACCGCCGACAGACAGTCGTCGAGAATCAGGATTTTTGGTTCGCGAACAATGGCCCGGGCAATACTCAGACGCTGTTTTTGCCCACCCGACAACGTCACGCCGCGTTCGCCGAGCCGGGTATCGAAGCCCTCCGGAAACTCAATGACGTTTTGGTATAAATCAGCATCTTTCGCCGCCTGCATAATTTTTTCGTTGGGCAAATCGGGCATCCCAAATTTAATATTATTGGCGATGCTGTCACTGAACAAGAACACGTCCTGGGGTACGTAACCGGCCTGACTACGAAGCGATTGCAGGCTGTATTCGTTGATCGGAATGCCGTCGATGCGGATTTCGCCTTCGGTTGGGTCGTACATCCGGGTAAGTAGCGCGGCAACGGTACTTTTGCCCGAGCCGGTCGAGCCTAAAATCGCCACCGATTCGCCCGCCTGCGCGTACAGGCTGAAGTTTTTCAGAGCCACAATTCCCGAGTCGGGGTAGACAAAACTTACGTTGCGAAAGTCGATTTCCCCGGCAATCTCACGCTGTAAATTTCTGGTCGAAACCACCTCGGTTTTAATACTCAGAAACTCGTTGATGCGTTGTTGCGAAGCCGCCGCCCGTTGGGTTTGCGAGGTGGTCCAGCCCAACGCCGTCACGGGCCAGGCCAGCATATTCACATAAATCAGAAACTCGACGATGTTACCCGGCGTGAGCCGACCAGCGATGACTTCCTGACCGCCCACGTACACCGTCAGCACGTTGGAAAGCCCGACGAGCAGGAAAATCAAGGGGGTGAACAGGGAATCGACCCGCGTCATGCTCAGGGACTTGTCGCGGTAGCTCTCCGATTTTTTGGCAAAATTAAGCGTTGAAATTCGTTCCTGAACGAAGGCTTTCAAGACCCGTATTCCCGAAAAGGCTTCCTGGGCAAACGTCGATAACGCGGACAAATCGCGCTGAATTTGCTCCGAGCGTTTGTTGATAATGTTACTGACAAAGAAGATACTCACGCTCAGCACCGGCAAGGGCAACAGCACAAACAACGTCAGTTTGACACTCACCGAAAGCATATAACTAATCACCATCACAAACAGCGTCACCAGGTTTAGCCCGTACATGATGCTGGGGCCTACGTACATCCGTACCTTCGACACGTCCTCGCTGATGCGCGCCATGAGGTCGCCGGTGTTGTTGCGGCGGTAAAAACTCAGGGGTAAAGTTTGGTAATGCGCGTAGATTTCGTTTTTCAAATCGTATTCGATATGCCGCGACATCACGATGAGCGTTTGCCGAACCAGAAACAGGAAGAAACCCTTCAACAGCGCCATCGCCAAAATCAAAGCCCCGTACACCAGAATCGCGTGGGCAAATTGCTCGTAAATACGTTGCTGGTTGGCAAATCCATCGAAAAGACGATACTGATCGAGGGTCTCCTTGACCAGATCGAGCGCGTGACGCACCACCTGCGCCGGAATAATGCCAAACAGGTTGGAAATAATCGTAAACAGCGTACCCAGAATCAGGTACCACTTGTACTTGAGTAAATATTTGTTGAGGTGAGCAAGGGCTTTCAAGACAGATGCAGCAGTTTTGGGATTGGGTAACGGGCTATTGGGGCTTAACAAATCGAAGAACGAATAGTTCGTCATGGATCGGCAGAACAGGACAGACCGCTGGTCAAAGTTCCGAAACTTTGGCGTTGGACGAGTCGTTTATAAAACGTTTTCTTGCCAGGTTTTGGGTAGAAATTCGGATGTAACTGCTATTTATTAAAATTACCCGTTCACCGTCTTTCCAATTTTTGCTAACTTTCATGTCCGTTTCTTAAACCGTATTTTTCTATGAATTTCAACGCGTTATCATCCCGCCAGGCCAAACTGGGATTGACTGTCGCACTGGGGGGTGCTCTGCTGGCCCTCAGTGCGTACCAGAATACCGGTTTTCACCAAAAAGTGGCCGCCTACCTCGACAGTACCCTGACCGAAAACCAGAAGCGGCTACCCGAAAACGCCCTCAAAGGCTTGACCATTGCCCCAGGGCTGGAGGTCCGCACCGTCGCCACCGAACCCATGCTCACCAACCCGACCAACATCGACGTGGACGAGCGCGGGCGCATTTGGGTGTGCGAAGCTTACAACTACCGCCCGGCCATCAATGGCAATCCCGCCAATCCGAAGGGCGACCGGATCGTGATTCTGGAGGATACCAACGGCGACGGCAAAGCCGACGGGAGCAAGGTGTTTTATCAAGGCCCCGAACTTAATGCTCCGCTGGGAATCTGGGTGATGGGCAACCGGGTCATCGTGGCGCAAAGCCCGTACGTGTGGCTGTTTACCGATGAAAACGGCGACGACAAGGCCGACAAAAAAGAAGTGATTTTTGAGGGCGTCGACGGCGAGCAACACGACCACGGAATGCACACGTTCGTGTTTGGACCGGACGGGAAATATTACTTCAACTTCGGCAACGCCGGGGTGCAGTTGAAAGACCGCGACGGCAAGTTTGTGAAAGACCAGGATGGGCGCGACATCAACAAAACCAATTACAAGCAGGGGATGGTGTTTCGCTGCGACCCCGATTTCCGCAACGTGGAAGTGCTCGGGCAAAATTTTCGCAACAACTACGAAGTGGCCGTGGATAGCTACGGAACCATGTGGCAATCGGACAACGACGACGACGGCAACAAGGGCGTACGGATCAATTACGTGATGGATTACGGCAATTACGGCTACACCGACGAACTAACGGGCGCAGGCTGGCAGGCCAACCGCACCAACCTCGAAGCCGAAATTCCGCTGCGCCACTGGCACCTCAACGACCCCGGCGTCGTGCCCAATTTGCTCCAAACCGGTGCGGGTTCACCCACGGGCATTCTCGTTTACGAAGGCAATCTGTTGCCGCCGGTTTTCCAGAATCAGGTCATTCACTGCGATGCCGGCCCCAACGTGGTCCGGGCGTACCCCGTTCAGAAAGACGGTGCCGGGTATAAAGCCGAGGTGGTCAACGTGATCAAAGGCGATAAAGATCAGTGGTTTCGCCCGGCTGACGTGTGCGTTGCCCCCGACGGCTCGCTCATCGTGGCCGATTGGTACGATCCCGGCGTGGGCGGTCACCAGGCGGGCGACCAACAGCGCGGGCGGGTGTACCGCGTGGCCCCGGCCAATACGCCCTACACCATGCCTAAATTTGATTACTCGACGCCCGCCGGAGCGGTAGCGGCGTTGCAAAACTCCAACTTATCCGTGCGGCACCTGGCCTGGAATGCACTCAGCAAAATGGGCAACTCGGCCGTACCCGAACTGGAAAACGTTTGGAAAACGGCACAAAATCCCCGGATGCGGGCGCGGGCCTTCTGGGTTTTGGCAAAAATGGAAGGCCGGGGGAAAACCTACGTCGACCAGGCCATTAAGGACCCCAACGCCGATTTGCGGATGGCCGGGCTACGCGCCGCGCGTCAGTTGAAGTTGAACGTGGCCGACTACGTTCGTCAACTCGCCAACGACCCTGACATTCAGGTGCGCCGGGAGTGTGCGCTGGCGCTTCGTCACAACCCCTCGCCCGAAGCCGCCGACCTCTGGGCGACCCTGGCCACCCAGCACGATGGCCGCGACCGGTGGTACCTCGAAGCCCTCGGCATTGGTGCCGACGGGCAATGGGATCGGTTTTTTGCCGCGTACCAAAAGAAAAACACGAATCTGATTCAAAATCCGGGTAGCCGCGACATCGTGTGGCGTGCCCGTACCGACGAAGCCGTGCCGATGCTGGCCCGGTTGGCAGTGGAACCGGGCGTTGATTTGAAAGATCGACTGCGGTACTTCCGGGCGTTTGATTTCAACCCTGGACCGGCCAAGTCGAGGGAGCTTTTGAAAATCATGGAAGGCCAGGCCGCCGACCAGACCGAAATCAATCGCCTGGCCCTGCGGCACCTCGATCCTAAGGCGTTTAACGATTCGCCTACGGCCAAAAAAGCACTCAACGAATTGCTCGGTAAATCCTACGGAACCCCGGAGTACATTGAGTTGGTGACCCGGTACGAGGTGAAAAGTGAAAATCCCCGCTTACTGCAAATGGCCCTCGATAAAAGCCAGGATCGAATAGGCCGCGACGCTTCCGACCTGCTGCTCAAGCAGGGCGGTTCCGCAGCGGCCTGGGCGGTAATCAACGGCAAAGATGCCAAAAAAGCCAGCGACATGGTGGGATCGCTACGTTGGGTGGGTAGTAAAGATGCCCTCGACATTTTGGAAAAAGTGGCTCTGGGTGCCAATTATTCAACTATCCTGCGTCGTCAGGCCGCCGAGATGATTGGGCAGAGTAGTTCGGGGGAAGATTTGGTGCTGAATTTGCTGCGCGACAAAAAAGTCCCGCCGGATCTGATCGCTTCAACGGTGGCGGGGGTTAGCCGGGCCTGGCGTAAGGCGGTGCGCAAAGAAGCCGCCAGTTATTTGCCGGGGGCCAATGCCTCGGCGGGTAAAAAAATGCCCCCGATGGGCGAACTGCTGGCCATGAATGGAAAGCCCGAAAATGGCATGGTGGTGTTCAAACAGAATTGCGCCATTTGCCACCAGGTCAATGGGGAAGGCATGGACTTCGGCCCGAAACTCTCAGAAATCGGCTCCAAACTGGCCAAAGAAGGGCAGTATCTGGCTATTCTGCACCCTTCGGCGGGGATTAGTTTCGGGTACGAAGGTTGGGAAATCAAGATGAAAGACGGTTCGACACTAACGGGAATCATTTCCTCAAAAACCGAAACCGACATCGACCTGAAGTACCCCGGCGGCACTTCGCAGCGCATCAAAACCAGTGCTGTAAAGTCGATGAAGCAGCTAACCGACTCGATGATGCCCGCCGGGTTGCAGGAAAACATGGGTACCCAGGAATTCGTGGATTTGGTGGAATATTTGGCGAGTTTGAAAAGAAAGTAAGAATGGCTTTGCTCGTAGCGTAGGGTTTAAACCGCAGGTGCGCAGTCTGCAGACGCGTAGTCCCTACGCTACGGAGCAAAGCCATTCACTGAATTTATCCAACATCTTAACCAAAACAAACCACCAAACCTATCCATGAAACGACGCGATTTTATCCAGAAAACAACCCTGGCCGCCGGAGCCGCCACGTTGGCCGTGCCCGCCATCGGCAGGGTACCTTTAGCCAAAAATAATTTTAAACTTAAATACGCCCCGCACTTCGGGATGTTTGAAAATCACGCGGGGAAAGACCTTGTGGATCAACTCAAATTCATGGCCGACATGGGATTCATGGGCCTCGAAGACAACGGCATGATGAAGCGCCCCGCCGAGGAACAGCAAAAAATAGGTGACACGATGGCCAAACTGGGTATGACCATGGGCGTTTTCGTTCTGGACAAAGGCGGCAATTCGCAGAATACCCTGGCGGCGGGGAAGAAGGAGCACATTGATATTTTCCTGAATGGGTGCAAGCAGGCTATTGAAGTTGCCAAGCGCTGCAATGCTAAATTTATAACCGTTGTTCCGGGCGATTTTGAACGCAATTTACCCATTGGCATTCAGACGGGTCACGTAATCGACGTGCTGCGCCGGGGTGCCGAACTGTTCGAACCGCAGGGCTTGGTGATGGTACTGGAGCCGCTCAGCGATACGCCCAACCTGTTTCTGCGGACCTCCGACCAGACCTACGAAATCTGCCGGGCCGTCAACAGCCCATCGTGCAAAGTGCTTTTTGACATTTATCACATGCAAAAAAACGAAGGGCACATTCTGCCGCACATTGATTGGGCCTGGAGTGAAATCGCCTATTTTCAGATCGGCGATAATCCGGGGCGTAAAGAACCCACGACGGGCGAAATCAACTACCAGAACGTGTTTAAGCACATTCACAAAAAAATGAAAGCCGAGAATCGTGATTTTATTTTTGGAATGGAACACGGCAACTCGAAGCCGGGTAAAGAAGGGGAAATCGCCCTTATCAACGCCTACATTCAATCGGATAGTTTTGCCGTTTGAGTTGGTAGCTACCTTCAAGAAAAACCCCGCCTTCCGAGTACTCGGAAGGCGGGGTTTTGTGTTTGGCGGAACGTCCGCTTATTTCTTGGGAAGTCGGCTTGCCGAACGCTTGGTGGCTGGCGTTGCCTTGGAACCCGCATTCGGATCCAGAATCACAACCGTGCGGGTACCGGAGTTTTGCCACAACCCCAAAGTGGCTTTGCCGGGGCGGACCACGGGCTGAGAAATGAACCGGTTGGCCAGGGGTTCAGCCCCTTCCGTGCGCCATTTGAGGGTTGGGGCGACGGGCGCGGGCACGTCGGCAAGTAGGGGGAAGGTGGTAAAAAACGCCCCAATCGTCAGGAATCGCAGAATTTTTTGCATCAGGCTCCTTAAAAATGCTAAATCATCTTTGCAGGAGTCAAAGGTAAATCCGTTCTGCGAATTATCCAACCCGTGTTCCAGAGTCAGCGTCCGGGCGGTGAACTTCTTTTCCGCAGTGCGGACAAACGAGCGACTTGATTCCGCCATTTCGTTTTCGTGTCATCGCTTCGGCAAAACCTGAGGCCAGAATACCCGTTGGCAGGGCAAATAAACCAACGCCCATGAAGGCAATGATGCCACCGAAAAATTTGCCCATCGTCGTGTTCGGTACCGCATCGCCGTAGCCAACGGTGGTTAGGGTGGACACGCCCCACCAGAGCGTAGCCGGAATGCTGGAAAAGATCGTGGGCTGGGATTCGTGTTCGATGTAGAACATGATGCTCGAAGAAATAATGAGCACGAAAAAAATGAAGACGGTACTCAGGACAAGTTCTTCTTTTTTGTCCTGCACCACGTTTTGAATGATCCGCAGGGCGTGCGAATAGCGCGTAATGCGAAAGAGGCGTAGAATTCGGAAAACCCGTAGGATGCGCAACAGGCCCGTATCCGAGGCGAAGTGGGACAGGTAGAACGGCAGGACAGCCAGCAAATGCACCAACGCCCCCAGCGAAACAACGTACCTCAGCCGACCCCAAACCGGATGGCGGTAGCGTTCGTTCTCCACGCACACCCACAAACGCAGGCCGTATTCAATGGTGAAAAAAATAACGGAGAAAAGCTCGAAATCCACGAACAGGCGGGGAAACCGCGCATCGATGGGCTTGACGGTGTGCAGCACAATGGCCAGCGCATTCAACGCAATGATACTAACTAAAAGCAAATTGAAGGCTCGACTCAGGCCACTGCGCCGACCGCCGGAGGTTTCGAGTACCTGATAGAAGATTCGCCGGAGCTGGTTCATTTTTTGTAAAAGCGAAATTGGTGGAGGAGGGAGAGTTCGTAACTTCGTCAGCCGAAATTATCCAGACAGTCGAGAAATACGGCCAGCCAGTCGAAAAAAGCGATTTCTTAACGAGTAGCCGGTTAATTTTCAACTAAATACAATATAATTCTCACACTGTGGTGTTGCCTTTCTTTCCTGCTCGTTCGTTTTGGTCCATGATTCGGAAAATACGTCTTATTTTTCTGCTGCTTCCTTCATTAACCTACGCCCAGCAAGCACTTACCCTCGAAGAAGCCATTCGGACTGCCCTCGAAAATAATTACGCAATTAAAATTGCCAACAGTCGGGTTCGCCTGGCTGAGAATGACAACACGCTGGGCAATGCGGGTTTCCTGCCGATCGTCACGGGGAATGCCCAGCTGAACTTCAACAGCAGTAACACCAATCAGGTGTTTTTTCAAACCGCCGCCGCCCCCCGCGACCCCTTAATTTTGACGGCGGTACCCAGCAATAGTTCGACCGTAGGCGTCGACATGGCCTGGACAATTTTTGATGGGTTCGGTATGTTTGTCGCCCGGGATCGTCTGGGCGAATTGGTGAAGGCCGGGCAGGCCAATGCCCAGGTGACCATCGAAACCACCGTGGCCGACGTGAGCAACGCGTACTTCGATGTCGTGCGCCAGCGACAACGCGTCGACGCCCTGCGCGATGCCCTCGACAGTATTTCGGCCGAACGGGTCCGGCTGGCCCGCGACCGGTTTGAGGTGGGGCAGGGTTCCAAACTCGAATATCTCTCGGCTCAGGTGGATTACAACACGGATCGCGCCGCGCTGATTGCCCAGGAACAGGCTCTGCAAAACGCTAAAATCGCCCTCAACGCCCTACTGGTGCGGGATTTGAAAACCGAGTTTGCCGTACCCGATACGATTGCTTTGCGGAAAGACCTGGCCCTTGAATCGCTGCGCGAACAGGTGCGACGGCAAAATCCGGCACTTATCCTGGCCGGGTACAATCGACGCGTGGCCGATTTTGACGTAAAAGCCCAGCAGTCTTTGCAGTACCCCTCGGTCGATGTGCTGAGCGGGTACAACCTCTCGACCAACAACAACCTGGCGTCGGCCGGTTTTGGGTTGCAGCGTGGCCGGTCCGGGGTAGTCAACTTCGGGATTCGGGCGACAGTACCCATTTTTGATGGTTTCAACGCCCGTCGCCGGGTGTCGGGGGCCAGGATCAACCAACTAATCAATGAGCAGCAGGAGTCGGACCTGAAAGTGCAACTCGATGCTGCACTCGACCAGACCTTTACCAACTACCGCAATAGCCTGCTGCTCATTGAATTGGAGGCGCAAAACCTATCCTTCGCCCGCCAGAACGTGGACATCGCCTTCGAGCGTTTCCGCATTGGCGTATCCACTTCGCTCGAACTCCGCGAAGCGCAACGCAACGCCGTAGCCGCCGAAACGCGCCTGATCGAGGCGCAATTCAACACCAAAATTGCCGAAATCGAATTGATGCGGTTGAGCAGCGCCATTATTGAATAATCTGCGTTGAGAAAATAAAAATGTTTAGCGTCTTCACTTACAAGGGGTTTGGCGTAAAAATCCGTCTCTGTTGGCAGGAATTCCAGGTCTGACGTTCCGTCTGACTACTTCAGTACGATGGTCAGACGGAACGTCGGACTCAACTACAACTCGTCCGACCGAGTCTCTTCAAAATCCGCCAGGAGCCTTTACTGGTCGTAAAACACGCGCCAAATAATACCCCTCTCCGGTGGAGAGGGTCGGGGTGAGGCGCTGTGCGCTGTGTAACAGGGTCAAACTTTTGCTCTCTCCAAAGTCCTCAACCCCGTAAAATTTTCCGTATTTTTGCCCCATCAACACGTTCTTTGAGTGAACTCCATATCCTGATGCTCAACCGGCGCACGCTCCGAATCAAAGCCCTGCAATCACTTTACGCCATTCGTCAGGCCGAATCGGCTAATTACCAACTGGCCCTCGATTCGATTAAGGAAACCTTTGAGCCTGATCTCAATGCGATGGTGCGGCAAGACTCACAACGACTCGAAGGGTTGCGCCAACTGGCCACGTTGACGTTTCAGGAGCAGACGCAGCAGAAGCCGGTGACCGACGAAGAAATTCCCCTCGAAGCCCGTCGGGCGGTGAGCGATGCCACCGTTTTTAACCGCGAACGCAACCGACAGGATCGGCAGCGGTTGGTGAAAATGGCCCTCGATGAAGTCGAGCGCATTTACGATCAGTACCTGCTGGTGCTGTTGTTGCTGATTGAACTGGGCGATGAAGCGGCGCTCTCCGACGAACGCCGTATGACCGACCAGCCCGACGATTTGCACGCGGTTTCGTTCAGCCGCAACGTCATCATCGACGCGTTGCGGGATTTGAAACCCCTGCACACCGATGCCATCCGCCGGGATCTGGCGTGGAGTGACGACGACCGAAAAATGTTGATCCGGCCTTTTTTTCGCGAAATCGTCCGCACCGATCCGGCTTTTGCCGGGTACTGCCGCAAGGGTAGCCATAGTTTTGAAGAAGACATGAACCTGGCCCAGCACGTTTTGAAAACGTTGATTTTTAAAAACGAACCCTGGCAAACCTACTTTGACGAGGCCGATTTGCACTGGGAAGAAAACCGGGACATTGTACGGAGTTTGAGCCTTAAAACGTTGAAATCGTTGGAGGAGGGTGAAAATCCGGCGGGTAAAATGGCCCTCCAGACGCTATCGCCCAATTGGGAAGACGACCGGGTATTTTTTCAGGATTTGTTGCGAATTTCGCTCGACAAGGCTGAGGAGTACGAAACCCTCGTCCGGGAACAAATTCAGAATTGGGAAATCGACCGCTTGGCCCTCACCGACCGGCTGCTGCTGACGCTGGCGCTGGCCGAGTTGCTCAATTTTCCGGGTATTCCGGTGAAGGTTACGCTCAATGAATTCATCGAAGTGGCCAAGCTGTACTCCACCCCCAAAAGCGGGCAGTTTCTGAATGGTATTCTGGATGTACTCGCCATAAAATTAAAAGAAAACGGTACCCTCCGTAAGAGCGGCCGGGGGCTGATTGATAACCGATAACCTTTTTAGGGCATAGGGTTGAGGGCATAGGGCATAGTTGGGATTCCCCGCCGGGACTGATGACCGGGTTGGTCTCTCCTAAACCGCATAAACGTTTACCGCTTAATTTAACTATGCCCTCAACCCTATGCCCTGAATAACCCTATGCCCTAAACAAGCATTAAACCAAAAAAAAATGAGCAAAGCGAGCAGTAACTTTCTGGCTTTCCTGATGGGCGTCGTAACCGGTGCCGTACTCGGTATACTTTACGCGCCCGACAAAGGGGAAAACACCCGTGACCGGTTGTCGTACCGACTCGGTCGGTATCGCGAGCAACTTCAGAGTCTGATTGCCGACTTAAGGAAGCAGAATAATCTTCCTGAAAGTATGGCCAGGACGGAGAGCAAAAAAGTGGTGGATGATGCCCGCGAGAAAGCCGAACGGCTGCTTTCGGACGTGGAGGCCCTGATGGGCCAGATCAAATCGAAGTAGCGGGCCGAAAAAGTAAGGCCCCTTTTCAACCATAAAATAGTCATGAAAAAAGTTTTTTTGCTATCGCTCCTGGCGGTTAGCCTCTGGTTACCAGCTTGTGAAAACAAGCAGTCGGGCAACCAGGCCGAAAGCGCCACGCCGGATGCATCCACGCCCGGCGTCGCCCCCGTGATGACGTTCAAGGAACAGGAAGTTAACCTCGGCAAAATGACCGAAGGCGACACCCTGCGGCACCAGTTCCAGTTTACCAACACGGGCAATGCCCCGCTCCTGATTCAATCGGCGGTGGCCTCCTGCGGTTGCACGGTACCGTCGTACCCGAAAGAGGCCGTCGCGCCGGGGAAAGAAGGCGTGATCGACGTTGTTTTTAATAGTAAAAACAAAGCCGGGTTCAACACCAAAACCGTTACGGTTTACGCCAACACCAAGCCCGATATGAACACCGTTTCGTTCAAAGTCGAAGTATTACCCAAAGCCGAGGCAAAAGTTCAATAGCCATTTCCTGGCTGACAAATTCCATCCATTGACCATTTTAACCACATTTGACTTATGATTTCCACGATTCTTCTTCAGGTCGGCGGTTCGGGGGCTTACATGCAGTTTATCCTGATGGGCGGTATTTTTGTGGTCATGTATTTTTTCATGATTCGCCCTCAACAGAAAAAACAGAAAGACCAGAAACTCTTCATCGAGAACATGAAAAAAGGCGACGCCGTGATAACCATTGGCGGGCTGCACGGCAAAATTGTAGCCACCGACACCAACACCGTAACCCTCGAAGTCGATGGCAAGGGCACCAAACTGACGTTTGAAAAAACGTCGATTTCGCGCGACAGCAGCCAGCGTTTGCAAACGTCTCAACCGGCGTAAGGATGGCGCAGCCCGCTCCAGCCAGCCAGCGCGACCCCCGCATGGCGGCGCTTTGTACGTTAGCAGCCATCGTATTCTGGCTAATGAACGCCCTCAACAAAGATGGTTACACCACGCGGTTGTCGTACCCGTTGCGGGTGATTTTCAACGATTCGCTGTACATTCCAACCTCGGCGTTGCCCCAGCAGGTGCGGGCCAGTTTGTCGGGAAATGGCTGGCAGTTGCTCTGGACGAGCCTGTCCTTCACCAACCGGCCCGTTATTTACCCCATCGGTATGCCGCTCAGCACCCGGTTTATCAACACGGGTACGCTCACCGACCGGCTGACGGAGCAACTGAAATCGGTAAAAGTCAACTACATCATTGCCGATACCCTCGACGTAGCCTTCGAACACCGCCGCACCAAAACGGTGGTGCTGCGGGTGGATAGTTTGCGTATTCGGGTGCAGCGGCCCTTCGTCGTGGCGAGCGTCATCAACGTCGTGCCGGACCGGGTCACGTTTGAAGGCCCGGAATCCGTACTCCGCACGCTGGCCGACACCATCACGATTCAGATTCCCGCCAACCGCGTACAAGCCGACTATGACGAACGTTTGCCCTTGCCGTACGCCCGTCACCCGATGCTCAAAGCCAGTACCAATCAGGTCAGCGTTAGTTTTGAAGTCGCCGAATTGCTGAGTTCCTTGTAGTCATTCATTGTAATACCCCCAACTCCCTGAAGGGGGCTTTTTCCAATATGAGAATTGTCTCTAAAGCCCCCTTCAGGGAGTTGGGGGTATGGCGGCGAATACCGGTCTACTTTTACTACTCAAAAGTCAACGAATTCCTGAAATCTGATTCTTGCTCCACGCTTCGTTCATCCGCAAGTTTTCCATGAATTCCCCGCCCGTTGCTTCCCGCCCCGCGCCTCCACTCATCGGCATTACCGGCGGGATTGGCTCGGGCAAAAGTCTGGTTTGCCGGATTTTTGGTGTACTGGGCGTACCCGTCTACGAGGCGGATTACCGGGCCAGGTGGCTGACCATGCACGACGCCGATTTAAGAAAATCCATCACGGTTCTTTTGGGAAAAGACGCCTACACGGCCACGGGGGAGTACAATCGGGCTTGGGTGGCCAACCGGGTTTTTCAGGATGCTGAGGTATTGAAGGAACTTAACGCGCTCATTCACCCGCGTGTTCGGCAGGACGGGGTCGTGTGGGTACAGCAACACACCGATGCGCCCTACCTGCTGTACGAAGCCGCGCTGATGCGGGCAGCGGGCGACGGAAATCCGTTTGCAAACGTCATCGTCATCGATGCGCCGCAGGAGTTGCGCCTGCAACGGGTACTTGCCCGTGACCCCCACCGTTCCGAAGCCGATGTTCGCGCGATCATGGCCAATCAGATGGCCGGCGATGAACGTCTGAAACTGGCCAATTTTGTGGTGGAAAACAACGAAAAAGTGCCTCTGCTCGATCAGGTACTGGCTTTGCACGAAAAATTCAGCACGTCAGCCTGAGTAAGAATCCCGCCAAATGGCAACCTGATGCACATCATCGACCGTCCCGTTTTTGATGATGGCCCGGCGTAAAACGCCTTCCAGGGTGAAACCGGCTTTTTCCAACACCCGTTTCGACGCGGCATTGCGGGCAAACACGCCCGCAAAAATCCGCTCGACGCCGGGCCAGTGCGCAAAAACAAGCGGTACGGTTTGGCGTAGGGCTTCGGTCGTGATGCCCTGGCCCCAGTAAACTTCGCCCAGCCAGTAGCCAATCTCGGCACTGGCCTGGTACACGTCCGTCAGGCGAACGGCACCGATGCCGCCGCCCGCTTCGCCCGCGATTTCGATGGCAAAATTCAGGTGCCCTTCCTGACCACTGATTTGCCGGATGTACCAATCCGCATCGGCGTAGGTGTAGGGATGCGGAAAGACGTCGCGCAGGTTATCGGCAATCTTTCGATTGTTGGCGTGACGCTTCAGCGCAGTCTGGTCGCCTTCACGCCAGGGACGAAGAAGAATAGGAGGGGGCATTTTCAGTGACCAGTGATCAGTTTACAAAAAATCATTTTGCTTTTTGCTTACCGGGAACTACGTAATTGTGCAGGAGAAATTTTAACAACTTTTTTTTACCGGTCAGACCCCGAGTACTTAGGGTCCGACCAAGAGCGCCCCGTCGGGCGGCTTTTTGGCGGGGACGCCCAGTCCGTCCGGCGGGTATCAACCAAAATAGGTAATTCTGCGTACTTACTGATTGCCCACGGCAAGCGGCGAACTGGGTTCCTGGCGACGCCAGATCAACCCGTAAAAAACCAGCCAGGCCAACATCACAAAAGCCGAGGCGCACCACAGCACCGACGATACGCCGAATACGCCCAGTGCAAAACCTCCGATGGGCGTCACGACAAATTGCGCCAGGGTTTGCACCGATTGCTGAATACCGAGGGTTTCGCCCTGCAACTGCGGCGGGGCGGCATTGGAAGCCAGCGAAGAGAGGTTGGGAAAGGTAAGCCCCTGCGGAATGGAGAGCAACGGCACCACCAGAAACATCTGCCAACCCACCTGCGGCAGCAAAAAAACGAGGTAGGCCAGCGCGTTGAAAAACAGCGTAATCACGATGACGCGTTGAGGTTTAAACCGTTTTGACAGTAATCGGAGCAAACCACCCTGCGTAATTACCCCCCAAACGCCCACGTACCCAAAATAATAACTGAGTTGCTGGGCAGTCCAGGCAAATTTTTTGATGAGAAAAACCTGGAAAAACTGGATGAAAAAACTGAAGCCCAGCGTGAACAAAAAGACGACGATGAAAATAGGCCGCAGGGTTTCGCTGTTGAATCCTTTACCCAAATTACGAACGCCCGTCCAGACGCTGATCACGGCCTGCCGGTTGGGTGTGGCGAGGGTTTCGGGAAAATTGAGATAAATCAAGACGAGATTCAGAGTGGCCAGCAACGCCGAAAATGCAAACGGTGTGGCGTAGCTAAACCACGACACGAGGGAATCGTCGGACAGTAATCCGCCCATCACCGGCCCCACGATGAAACCCAGACTGAAGGCCGCGCCCACCAGCCCGAAGTTGCGGGCTTTGGCCTGCGGATCGCTGACGTCGGCAATGGCGGAGTACACCACCGAGAGGTTTCCAGCGGCTGCACCCAAAAATCCCCGGCTAATAAATAGCAGGGGAATGTTGCGCAGGTAAATACCGAGTGAAAACAGAATGTAACCGAATATCGTAGCGAACAGGCTGTAAAACAGCACTTTGCGTCGCCCGAATTTATCGGATAAGCTACCTAGCAGCGGCGCACTGAAAAATTGGCACAGTGAGAAAATCCCCAGTAACCAACCCAGCAGGTTGGTACGTTGGCTGTAACTCATCGTGGCATCGACTAATTCGTTGCCTTCGATGAGCAGCGGCGCAGTGATGGGAATAATGATGCCCACTCCGAGTAAATCGAGGAAAACCGTCAGGAAAATTGTTACGATCGGGCGGCGGGCGGAAGAACCGTTGGGCATGAAAAAGGGTGTTTTACGCTAATGTTCCGTAGGGACAACCCCTGCGGTTGCCCCTACAACGAATATGGAATTAGTTTCCTACGCTTTATAAATCAATGCCACGCAAAATGCCGCCACGCCTTCGCCCCGGCCCACGAATCCCAGGTGTTCGGACGTCGTGGCTTTGATCGAAATACATTCTTCGTCCAGATTCATCACCGTAGCCAGGCAGGTTTTCATCGCGGGAATGTGGGGATTCAGTTTGGGTTCCTGCAGTACCACGGTGGTGTCGAGATTACCCACTTCGTAGCCTTTGGCCCGGATCAGGTTCAAGACTTTTTCCAACAAAATTTTACTGTCCACGCCTTTCCACTGCGGGTCTTTGTCCGAAAAATGATAGCCAATGTTGCGGAGATTGGCCGCCCCGAGCAGCGCGTCGCAGATGACGTGTATCAGCACGTCGGCATCAGAATGGCCGACCGCCCCGTGGGTGTGCGGCACCAGAATGCCGCCCAGCCAGAACGCCCGCCCTTCGGCCAGTTGATGCACGTCGTAGCCTTGTCCGATTCTGAAGTTCAAGGGTTTGAGGGTTTTTGTCTGAACCAGGATTGGCCAGGATTTACAGATTTTCAGGATAAAGAAACAAGATCAGGATTTGTCCATCCTGAAAATCTGTAAATCC
>JAJAZB010000291.1 GCA_026785975.1 Cytophagaceae bacterium
ACACTAAATGTCCCCCCGCGGCGCGCGGGGGGTTTTATTTTCAATATTTACACCACCCCGGCCGGGGGGGGCACCGCTTTCCATTCTCAATTTCCTCCCCAATTATGTCCTATCACCTCATCGTTATCGGAGCGGGCAACCTCGGCACGTTTCACGCGTATCATGCCTTGACGCGGGGCAAAAAAGTACTTCTGCTCGAAAAAGACGCCCAACCCGCCGAAGCCACCGTGCGCAACTTCGGCCAGGTGATTCCCTCGGGTATGGCCTTCGATACGTGGTTTGAGTACGGGCGCGAATCGGCCCGGCTCTACCGCACCTTGCAGCAACGCACCGACCTGAGTGTGCGGGCCAACGGTTCGTACTACCTGGCTTCGGACGACGACGAACTCCGGCTGCTGGAAGAACTATCCGGGTTGCTTCGCGAGCGCGACTACGCCTGTCAAGTATTGACAAAAGTACAATGTCTGGCAAAAATCCCCACGCTCAATGCCAGCTATTGCACCGGCGGCCTGTGGGCCGCCGAAGATTTGTCGGTCGAACCCCGGCTGATGGTCCATCGGGTGCGCACGTTGTTGCAACGGGCGTTTGCCCTCGACTACCGGTTCAATACGGCAGTGATTGGTTGCGAGGTTAGAAACGGCCAGGTCGAAGTGCGCACCGCGTCGGGCGAAACCTTCCGCGCCGACCACGTGGCCGTGTGCAACGGACGGGACTTCAATTTACTTTTCCCCAAATTGTTTGCCGAAAGTGGCCTGAAGGTTGTCAAGTTGAACATGATGGAAACCGTACCGCTGACCGGCGTTACGTTGCCGGGTAATATTCTTTCCGGGCTATCCATCCGGCGGTACGAAAGTTTTGAATCCTGCCCGTCGAGGCACCAAATTGCTACGCCCGAGTGGCAGCGCCCGTACCTCGAAGGCGGCATCCACATCCTGTTTAAGCAAGCACTGGATGGTTCGGTAATCCTGGGCGACTCGCACGAATACGCCGACGTGCGGGAGGCCGCTCAGCTTGATTTTTCCCTGCGAAACGATCTGAATGCCTTGATTCTGCGCGAAGCGCAGCGCATGATGAATTTTCCCACCTGGCAAATCCAACGATACTGGGCGGGCTACTACGGCCAGACGACCGACGGCGGGGCCTTCACCCAAACGATTGACGAACGGATCCACATCGCCACGGGGATTGGCGGCAAAGGCATGACCACCGGACCGGCCTTTGCCCGGCAGCGGGTGGAGTCGATTTTTGGGTAGAACCTTAAAAAGGTTTGTGGGTTGAGGGTTTGAAAGACAATCAAACCCTCAAACCACTCCTCAAATTAGCCTTTCAATTCATGATGGCCCGGCCCACGTAGGTGCGGCGGTCGGGGGCATTCCGGCCCTTGAGTACGATGGTATCCTGCCAGGAATTGTGGCGGACCATGACCGTCATATCGCTGGCATCGTTGGCCGTGCTGTTGAAACCTAACACCAGGATTTCATTGCCCTTCACGATGGCTCTCACAATGGGCCGGTTAGTATTTTTACTCTGGTAGAGGTTGTCGCGGTGCCAGGTTTGGCCGCCATCGAGCGAGATTTCCGGGGTAATTCGTTGAAAATTGCCGGTGCGCAGGTCATTGTGCCAGGCCATACGCCTCAGCCCCGCAATAAACCATTCGCAGGCCCGGAACGAAGGGCCGCTGGTGGTTGATACCTGACTTTTGTACCCGTGTGGTGACCACACCTGAAACGTGGTTCCGTACAATAGCCCGAAAATAGCCATTGCTTCGGCTGCGTCGTTGCGAATTGGGTAGTCAAAATGGGTGGACTCGGGGCCTTGAGCGCCGTCGTGAAAGGGGTACCACAGCGTAACAAAATCCGCATCGCCCTTAATTTTCACGCTGTTTTCAAAATAACTGAGGTAGGAACTCAAAAACATCCGATCATCGGTAATGTTAGCATTAACGACGTTATCGTGTTCAGGGTGACCATAGTTGTAATATTGTCCATTGCGCCAGGGATTCACGCGGGGGTAGTACGAGGCATCCGAAAAATTATAAATACTACTTCCCTTTCCGCCCCCGCTACAATCATACGGCCAGGGCCACCGGTACGGTTCGGTTTTTTCAGAAAGATTAGCGTCCTCGTAGCTGAGGTAAATGTCTGGCTCGCCCGGTGATACATCGATGGAGGCAATCTTCACACCGGGCATCATGTTCGTTTGCAAGTGCTTGATCATGACGCACATCTGCTCGCCCCAGGCGTTGGTATAGGCATTGTAAAATGCGTCCTTCGACAGGTGTCCCTGCGGGCCACCCACGCAATAAATGCCCGCATCCACGGTATTTCGCACGGCCTTCGACAAGAGCGTGGCGTTATCCCGGGTATCGCCGGGGTGTTTGCTTCGGTATTCATTCAAATACTGATCATCGGAATAATGCCCTTTCTCGCCCCGCACGGCAAATCTGCCATCGGCGAGCAGGTTTCGGGCGTATTGGTCGTCGTAATACTGAGCCCGGTTTTCAAAGTCGAGGTAAACGAGTTGAATCGGCGTTTTATCAACATTGGCCACTTGCCCGAGGTATTGAGTTTGGCCACCCGTGATCGACCCCATGCGGTCACGTAACGTTTGGGGGCTATCCATGAACGGATCCATCAACCCGTTAAGTTGTCGGTGCATGCCATCCACAAAATACGTCCCTTCCAGCAAATTTGCCCCCAGGATCAAGGCTCGTTTTTCGGCGGGCAACGACTGCATATACGCCTGCGGTGTCTTAACAACGCTTTGGTGGGTTACACCCCGTTCGAGCATCACCGTCAAATCGTTGCCCGTCGCAAAGTTTTCCCACCAAAGTCGTTCACCGGGAGCCAGCGTGAAGGGTTTGAATTTTTCCCAGCCAATGTAGTTTTTTTGGGAAGGATTCTGAGGCACAAAAGGCGTTTCGGGGGTGCGGAGCAATTTGCCGCGCCCGGCGAGTTGGGCCGGAGCCGGAGTTGGAAGTCCGCAAAGCCCCAGCCAGAGAAGGGGCCATCGTAAAGATTTCAGCATGAACGGGCCAATAGAAAATTAGTAGATTCTATCGCATCCTGCGCAAATACCATGCCTTTTTTTTACGTTTGCGCTATTATGAAAGTTCGTCCTGCCATCCTACTGCGGCGCACCAACCGTGTGCTACTCCTTCACTACCGTTACGGCGACGCTGACGTCTACGGTTTGCCGGGGGGCAATCCCAACCCGGAGGAAACCCTCGCCGAAGCGCTCACCCGTGAGTTGCTCGAAGAATTGAACCTCACCATCCGCGTGGGGCCGCTCATTCTGATGGGTGAAGTGATTCTGCCGGAAAAGGCTGAATCGGTGCTGCATTGCGTTTTTGAAGGCGAAATCGTATCGGGTGAACCCGAAATCAATCCCACGGGCACGTCGGCTTTAGGCTTTATCTGGAAACCCGTTCACGAACTGGCGCATCTCAATCTGTACCCCAACGTTGGCGCGGCACTGGCCAATTTTCTGGGCGGTCGCCTATCGGGGCCATACATCGGGCAGATCGCCCAGGAATGGTTTGAGTGATTGGCTGCTCGTGGCAACAAAAAGGGTTCCGGCGCGTACCGGAACCCTTTTTGTTGTTAAACACCGGCTGCTCACACTTCCTGCAAAATCATTTCGTCGACGCGGCGTTTTTGATCGTAAGCGCCCCGGCCCAGTTTTCTGAGCATCCGGTAGTGGGATTGAAGCGCCGACAAAAACGAGACTTTTTCGATGTAGGGCACCCCAAATTCTTCGGCGGTGCTTTTCACGATTTCAGAAATGGCCGGGTAGTGAATGTGGCACACTTTCGGAAACAAATGGTGTTCGATCTGCATATTCAAACCGCCGCAGAGAAAATTGACGATCGGGCTGTTGCGGGCAAAATTGGCGGTGGTGTGCATTTGGTGTACCGCCCAGTTTTCCTCAATCGTGCCCTGCTCGTTGGGTACCG
This sequence comes from Cytophagaceae bacterium, assembly GCA_026785975.1. Lineage (GTDB taxonomy): Bacteria > Bacteroidota > Bacteroidia > Cytophagales > Spirosomataceae > JAJAZB01. Next base: position 3,956 of record JAJAZB010000291.1, read on the forward strand.
GAAAATCCATGTCTTCGACCACGTGCGCCAGTTGAAACACCAGCCCCAACACCAAGCCCTGCGCCAGGTGACCCGCGATGAACCCGAGCAGCAACTGCCACCAGGTAATGTCGAGAACGATGAAGGGGAGCACCAGGAAAAAGAAATAATAGACCGCTTTGTAAAAAAATAGGTTGAAATACTCCTTGCGGGGGTGCCGGGAATTGTCGATCTGACCAATCTTTTTCTGGAAAAATTTCTTGTAATCTTTCCGCAGTACCCACGACAAAGAGGCCAGCCCGTACAACAGAAACGCGTACCAATGCTGATAACGCTGTATTTTGTTGACCTCCTCGTCGGGGCAAATGCGAATCAGCCCCGGTGCTACCTCCAGGTCTTCGTCGTGGCCGGGAATATTGGTGTAGGTGTGGTGAATGACGTTGTGCGTGATTTTCCAGACGTAGGGATTGGCCCCCAACATATAAAAACTGGCACCGACGAGGTCGTTGATCCGACCATTCGCCGAAAGCGAACCATGCATGGCGTCGTGCGAAACATTGAAGCCGATAAAAGCCCCAAACATCCCCAGCAGTACCGCCAAACCCAGCATCGTCAGGGGTTCGAATCGATTCGACAGGATCAGGACGTAGAGGGAAATAAAACCGGCCATGAAGAAGGTGATTTTGGCCCACATCGCCCCGTTGGCGTGTTTCGAGATTGCTTTCTCAGTAAAATAGGCATCGACTCGTTTACGGGTGGTGGCAAAAAATTCGGCTTGCTCTCGCCCGGTAAACCGGACCTTCATCGAGATTTCTTTTTCTTTCATTGATTAGTGGATAGGAACGTAAAGTAGAGAGTATTTTTCAGAAATGAATGCAATGACGGGAAGAAATCAAAAATTAACGCGGGCAGAAGCACTAAAACAGGGTGAGATCCAGGAGGATATTACACTTGACGTTTTCCCGGAATTATTTAGAAGGCCGGTTGGAAGCAAGGATTTACTTGTATTTGGGGATTTAACGATCATCTCGCTTAGTTAGTATGGGATAGTGATTGGCTTACCGTTGCTGTTCATTTCTTGATGGCACACTTCTTATTGGTAGAGATTTTGCCGAATCGTACCTTTCGGTTTACAAATCAGTACCTATGCAACGTCTTGTTCTTCTGTTTGGTTGCCTGGCTGCGTCCGTTGCCGCCGCCCAAACCCGCTTTTCCGGGAAAATTCTGGATGCTCAAACCCAGAAACCAATTTCTGGAGTGACGGTATCGGTGGGCGCCCAGCCTCGCACGGCTACCAATACCGACGGGACGTTCGCCCTCACCGCCGATAGTGTCCAGGTGACGGTTCAACTCTCGGCAATCGGGTACCAGTCACGTCAGGTGCAGCTTTCTGCTGACACAACCAGCAACCGTATTTTCCTACAACCGGTCGAATACCAGCTCAACGAAGTGATTGTTCGGGCTTACGAAACCAATCGTCGCCTGGCGGAAGTGCCCGCCGCCGTGGCTACGCTCAGCCGGCGCGACCTCGACCGGTTCGCGGGCGTGTCGCTCGTACCGGCGCTCAACACGCTGCCCGGCGTACGCATGGAGGAGCGCTCGCCGGGTAGCTACCGGCTGAGTATCCGGGGCAGTACGCTACGCTCGCCATTTGGGGTGCGCAACGTGAAAGTGTACTGGAACGACCTGCCCTTCACCGATCCGGGCGGCAACACGTATTTGCAACAGTTTGACTGGCAAAGTATTGGCAGTGTGGAGGTCATCAAAGGCCCCGCCGGGAGTCTCTACGGTGCGGGCACGGGGGGCGTAGTGCTACTCGAAAGTCCCCGGCCCGTACTCGATCAAACCCGTCTCAATCTGGGTACAACTTTGGGCAACTACGGACTTCGGAGTTTCAACGCCGGTTTTGAAACGGCCTCTTCCACCCAGCAAACCGCCCTGAATTATTCAAAACTAAGCGCCGATGGCTACCGGGTGCAATCGGCGTTGCAGCGGGAAGTGCTGAGTTTGAACAGCCGTTTTTTCCTCCAAAATAACCAGACGATTTCGGCCAGTGTGCTGTATTCCGATTTGGAGTACCAAACGCCGGGCGGCCTGACGCGCGCGCAGTTTTTAGCCAATCCCCGGCAGGCGCGGCCACCCGGAGGCCCCAATCCCGGCGCAGTCGAGCAACAGGCGACGTTTCGGATCAAAACGTTTTACGTGGGCGGGAGTCATCAGTGGGCGGTTACGCCGCGCTGGAATGTGCGCTCGGCCCTCTACGGCACGTTTTCGCAGGTTGAAAACCCCGCCATCCGCAACTACGAGCGCCGCGCCGAACAGAGTTTTGGCGGACGATTCACGGCCAGCTATCAACTGGGCGCTGAATCCTCGGGCAGTAAACTTATCGTGGGCGGGGAGGCGCAACGAGGTTTTTTTAACGTGAAAACGTTTGGCAACCGGCGCGGCATTCTAGACACGTTACAAATCGACGAGGAGATTATTTACACGCCCTGGAGCCTGTTTGCCCAACTCGAAACCAACCTGGGCCGTGGCTGGCAGCTAACCGGCGGATTGAGCTACAACGGCTTGGCGATCGATTACACCCGATTGTACCGCCGATTCGTACCCCGGCAGCGCCGGAAGTTTACGGGCGTTCTGTCGCCGCGACTGGCCGTTTTGAAAAAATTGAGCGATCGCCTGACCGCTTACGCCAGCGTGAGCCAGGGTTTTTCACCGCCTACCGTCGCCGAAGTGCGCCCTTCGGAAGGTACATTCAACAATACGCTTAATCCCGAACGAGGCACGAACTACGAAGCAGGGCTGCGGGGAAATCTGGCTAAAAACCGGCTTAGTTTCGACTTGACGGCCTACGCCTTCCGGCTCAACGAAACCATCGTCATCCGGCGGGCGGCGGATGGCGCCGAGTTTTTTACCAACGCGGGCACCACCCGTCAGAACGGAGTTGAGGCGAGTATTTCCTACCTGCCATTTGGCAATCGTCCGGCGAGTGGCGATGACGCGGCCTTTCGTAATTCAAAGATTTGGTTGACGTACGCCTACCAGCCTTACCGCTTCGACGGATACGTGTCGGGTACGAGTGATTTTTCGGGAAATCAGTTGACGGGTACGCCGCCCCACATCCTGACGGCGGGTATCGACGTGTTCACAAAAGCAGGTTTTTACAGCAACCTGACGCTTAGTTACACCGACGCCGTGCCCACCAACGACGCCAACAGCGACTTTGCCCCCGGCTACCGCTTGCTGGGCGGGAAGATTGGCTATAAAATTTCACTCTTGAAACGTTTGGATGTCAACGCCTACGCCGGAATCGACAACGCCCTCGACGAGCAGTACACCCCCGCTCCCGACCTCAACGCGGTCGGCAATCGGTTTTACAATCCGGCGGTAGGGCGAAATTGGTACGGAGGGCTGCGGGTATCGCTGAATTTGTAGGGGCAGCCGCGGGCGGCATCCGCCTCGTTCCTCGGGATGACAAAATCTCGATTATCCCCTTAGTCTTCCCCCGCGCCCACGCCGTCCTTCACGTCGAAGCACAGCGCGGCGGCACCGAGCAGACCCGCATCGTTGCCCAGGGTGGCGCGACGGATACTCATCTCGTTGAGGTAGTACGGGGTCAACCAGTAATTAAGTTGCTGCTGCACGGCGGGCATGATGAAGTCGAAGGAAGCCGACAGCCCGCCGCCGATCAGAATCGTTTTGATGTCGAGAATGCGGACGAGCGACACCAATACATCGCCGAGCATGGTACCCACCTCATCCAGAATTTTCTGCGCCAACTCGTCACCCGCCGTTGCGGCGGCCACCAAACCCGTGGTGCTGATGCTGCCGTCGCCGGGCAATTGGGTGGTGCTGTTGTACGTCCGCCGCATGGAATTGGCCAGATCGAGCAGTTCTTTTTTACCAATGTTCCGCTCCAGTACCTTGCCGTTGCGCGAGGGCATATGGCCCGGTTCCATCGCGTTGCCACCACCGATAAACACCTTTTTATCAATCACCGCCGCGCCACCAACCCCGGTGCCGAGGGTGATGAAAATGAAGTTTTCAGAAATCTTTTGCTCCCCAAAATAATACTCGCCCAGGGCAGCAGCAGCGGCGTCGTTTTCCAGAAAAAACTCGTGCTCGGTGAATCGTTGACGGAGCAACGGTGCCAGGGGTACGCCGTTGATTTCGGGAATGGCGGTGATTTCTTCGAGTGTTGTGCGATCCCGACTGATGGTGCCCGGCAAGCCCATGCCCACCCGCCGGATGGCTTTGTATTCGGCCAGTTCGAGGGCGATGGCGTCGCCGAGGCGCTCCACAAAACGGCCCGATTTGCGCCAACTGGCCGTGTCGTGGCTATAAAAATTGGAGATTTTTCCGGTTTTGGCATCGACGACGCCCATTTTCACATTGGTGCCGCCGACGTCAATGCCCAGGTATTGGGTGTTTTCCATGCGAGAAATCGAAACTGAGGGTTGGGTTGTTAGGGCGAAATTAGCGGTTTAGGTTTAGAGTTCAGCGTTTCGGCGTTCGCGTTCTTCCGGCGCTTCAGCAAATTTTTTACACATCTAAATATCCCCCAATTGGGGCCGCATCAGGATTTCCTCGACCACGGCACCCGGTGAGAGCGAGTAGCTGGTCCAGACCAATTCGGCCACGTCCTGGGGCAGCATGAAGCGTTCGGGCGGTAAGTCCGACGCGGCCCAACTGTCGGTCAGCGTGGCACCGGGCAGCACGGCGGTTACTTTGATACCGTAGGTTTTGAGTTCCTCGCGAAGCACCCGGCTCAGGCCGAGCAGGGCGTATTTGCTGATGCAGTACGACCCGCCGTTGGTGTAGGCCGTGATGCTGGCCGTCGAGCAAATATTGACGATGTACCCCTGCCGCCGGGTGATCATGGCACCCACCAGGCCGCGCGTCAGGTGGTAGGCACTTTGTATGTTGGTCGCCATCACGACCTCAAACGTGCCTTCTTCTTCGTTATGAATCTGGCCGGGCCGAAACGTGCCGGCGTTGTTGATGAGCACGTCGACGGGCCGGTTCTGGTTTTGGACAAACCCCACCAAAGCCTCGATGCCTGCGCGTTCGGCCAAATCGGCACGGAAGGTTTGGAGGCGGTTCGCCGGAAATTGTTCGGCAAAATCGGTTTCAAGTTGGCGCAGGGCTTCGTCGGTGCGGGCACAGACAATCCCGTCAAACCCGCCCTGGGCGAAGCGTTCGAGAATGGCCCGCCCGATGCCTTTGGTGCCACCCGTGACGACGATCAATGGTTTCATTTTATAAGCGGCTCAAGGGGATTGCCCAGTTTTGCGTTATTTCGTGAAAAATTACTTACGATGCGAAGATACCTTTTGCTACGGCAGCCGTTGCTGTTAAGTTTAATTTTGATCCCATTCACCCTGCGGGCGCAATCGACAGCAATGGCACCGGCTGACACGACAATGGCTACCAAATTTTTCGTAAAAGTCGGTTTGGGGCCGAGCATTCCGTTTGGTGCCCTGGAAAATGCCGAAACCCGGGCGTTGGCCGAGTTGGTCAGAACCGGCGTTGGCTTTGGCCTGACGGCGGGCCGCGATTTTCATAAACACTTCGGCGTAGCGGCCTCAGCCAGTTACTGGAACAACCCCACCGATGGCAATGAACTAACGCAATATCTGAAAAACGTGTACATTCCTCAACCCTTGCAGCAGTACGTGCAAACCTTGCAGGCCACCTCCGGCAGCTTTTCGTTTACCACGCTGTACCTTTCCCCGTACTACACGCTGAACTGGGGGTCGCGGTTGCGCCTGGATGCCCGGCTGAATGGGGGGGTGCTTTTTAGTAAATTTCCGGGCCTGACCGGCGTGGGCACGGGTACCAATCCGCTCGATGCCAAAACCTACCCGCTCACGGTGTTGAGTACGAGCGCAAGATCTACTTCGCTGGTTTACGGGGCCGGGGCCAGTATCGCTTTTCGGGTACAGGAAAACTTTCACCTCTTCGCCGATGTTGACGGATTGCGATCCAGGGCTAAATTCAGCGACATCGGCGTTCAGGGCGGTTTGGGGCCGGTTAGCCTGACGACCACCCGCGAAGGATTCAGTCAGACGGTGGGTACGTTGAGTGTCCGGTTTGGCATCGGTCTTTATTTCTGACGCAAACGGCATAGCCAAATTTTTCACGCTGAAGAACCCCGAACGGGCATTTTTATAAATTTATTCCCTTTCGGGTGATACTCTCGCTCCGTAGCGTAGGGTTTAAACCGCCGACGCTACGTAGCAAGGTGCTGATCTTCAGGTTTTTAGAAATACGTATTCTTTCACCCAAAAAGGAATAATAATTAGAGCAAGTTTATTAACTCGATTCTGACCAATCATTTCTACGTTTGGGGTGCAGGAACGGGGTTTTAAAATTCAAAAACCGAGTTTTTAGACGTGCCCATTAGTAACCCAATAACTGTACCCTGGTACTTATGACCCTCCTTTCCCGTTTTGGCCAATACTTTGTTTTTTTGGGTAATCTCCTCCGTCGTCGCGAGAAGATAGGCGTTTATTTTCGTCAAATCCTGGAGGAAGGCGTGCTAATCGGCGTTGATTCCATCTTCATCGTCGCCATTGTTTCAACGTTCATCGGCGCGGTAACCTGCGTGCAAACGGCCTACAACCTGGTCAGTCCGCTAATTCCCAATTATGTAATCAGCCTGATTGTGAGGGACATGACGCTGCTCGAACTGGCACCGACCATTACCTGCGTCGTGTTGTCGGGCAAAGTTGGCTCCAACATTGCGGGCACTCTGGGTACCATGCGCGTCACCGAGCAGATCGATGCGATCGAAGTCATGGGCATCAATTCGACTTCGTACCTGGTGCTGCCCAAAATCGTCGCGGCTATGATCGTGATCCCAATGCTGGTGGTGCTGGCGGGGTTTCTGTCGATTTACGGCGGTTATCTGGCCGGTACACTGACGGGCGTCATCACCCCGGAGGAATACATTTATGGCATCCGGTCCGATTTTATTCCATTCAATATCCCGTTTGCGCTCATCAAATCGGTCGTGTTTGCCTTTCTGATTGCGTCCATTTCGGCCTTTCAAGGATACTACACCAGCGGCGGTGCGCTCGAAGTGGGCAGAGCCAGCACCACCGCCGTGACCAACAGTTGTATTTCGGTGTTGGTGGCTGACTACCTGCTGGCGCAGTTGCTGCTTTAAGGAAAGAAAGCCCCCCAACCGACCCGTCGGACCGCCCCAAAGGGGGCTATAAATGAA
>JAJAZB010000292.1 GCA_026785975.1 Cytophagaceae bacterium
CCCCCAAAACCCCTTCGTCACCCCCGTAAAAGCGGCGCGGGGGGGCTTCTTACTCCGGGGCTATACAGCGAGCGTCTGGGTTAATTGGCCCCGCGCAGGGCTCGACGTGGTCCGGTCAGGTGTGCCGCAACTCAAGCCGGGTTTGTTCCGGCGTCAGGAGGGGACTTACGCCCAGAGGTACCTCCAGGGCTGTTGTACGGCCATCGAGTTTGAATCGAAAAGTCGCTTCGTTTTTCGGACGGTTGAGGGATTTCTTTACTTCGACCGGGCGGTGGGGCCGCCCGCCAAACCGGCGGCTACCCTCAGCCAGTCGTCCCAACCCCGCCCGGACCTGGCGACGACCGCCCCACCAGCCGATAAGCCGATTTCCCGGCCCGTTGAAACCCCAGAGCCTACGACGGAACCCGAAAAAGCGGTTTCCGAACCAGCGAAAACAACGGCAATTTCTGGAAATACCACGCCCGAACCGACCCAGCCGGAAGCCGCCGCCCCGTCGGAATCGGTGGTGAAAACGCCCGAACCGCCCCCAGTGCTCAAAGTCCCCGAAGTTAAACCGAAGGCAGTTCCGGCGCTGCAAAAAAGCCTCGATGCCGAGCAGAAACGGCAGGCCGCCCGCTACCGTACCCAGGGTTGGCTGCAACTGGCGGCGGGCGTGGCAGGGCTGGCTGGCGGCTACGTGATTCATTCCAAAATAAAGTCGGACTACGCCGGGTACACCACCAAAGTGGACGCCCTCAACGTCGAATACGACGCCTGGCGCGAACTGATCCGTACCCCCACGGGCAGCCGCATGACCCCGATGAGCATCACCCAGTACGGCAGTCCGGGCATTTACGCGGCCTACGGCGCGGGCGCGGCGGGATTGGGCTTGAGTGTAAACGGGGTGTTAAAGTTGATGAAGGCGGGACGGGTGGGTAGGAACTACCTTTCAAAACCGAAGCCATGAAACAGATTTTACGCGCATCGGTACTGGGTGTCCTGTTGCTGGGAAGTTTGCGAATGAGCGGACAAATAAGCACCATAGTCGAAACCATACCCACGGGCACGGTTTGTACCGGCAGTGAATTCACGTTTGTCTTCACGGCAAACGACACCCGCAGCAACGACAATAAATACAATGTGTACGTCTACCGGTCGAGTTATGAGCCAGCGGGTACGGTCAATTTTAGCGAAGCGGTTCAAACAATTAGTAACGTCGGTGCATTCAGCGCAGCAGCGGGTGGAGGGCGAAACAGGCGAACCGCGACGGTTCAATTCGACCCGCAGGAACTATCGTCGGGTTCGTACAAAATCTGGATTTTTGCCCAAACTTCGGACTCGCGTGCAACGAAAAGTAGTGTATTTCCCCTGTCAGCAGCCCCGGCTCTCAGCATCACTGGGCTGGCCACCAACCCGTTGTATGGCCAGGCAGCCCGGATCCGGTTTGCCTTCACCGGCAACGGCGGGTACACGTTCGCTCATCGCACCAATCTCATCGACGGCATCCTTCCCTACCGCAGTAATCCGCCCAATCCGTTTGATTTCGATTTTACGCTCGGAAACACAAGTTATTATTTTTACGACCAGGCTGACGTTGTCCAGTTTTCGGGAACCTGTGGTAGTGGCAGAAGCAAAGGAGTAATAAGCGGCTACGCTTCCGTCACGTCGCAGAAACTCTCCATCACGTTCGGCAGCATCAGCCAGCCCAGCACCTGCCCCGGTGCGGGCATTACGGTGCCGTTTAGCGTCAACGGCGCACCGCCTGCGGGTACGAAGTAAAAGCTCGAATTTTCCGATGCCAACGGCAGTTTCAGCAATCCTCACGTCGTGGCTACGGTTACAGGTACTGGCGGCGCTCTGGTAGGCAACACCCCCACCGATTACGCGCCCGGTACAGGGTACAAACTCCGCATTGTTCCCGACAATTTTAACATCAACACCAGCATCGCGGTCAACGTCACGCTCACGCGGCCCGCGCCACCCGAAGCCCAAACCAGCTACGCCTACTGCCCCGGCGAGAATCCCACTCAGCTAACGGCCAAAGGAGATAATCTGCGCTGGTACAACGATTCCGGTCAGCTACCGGGGGCACCCAATCCACCCAAAGACGTAGCCAGCAGCTACAACGTCACCCAAACCGTGAGTGGGTGCCAGAGCAATTTTACCACGATCAAAGTCAGCATCAAACCCAAATCCGACCGGCCCAACGTCAGCAACAAAGATTATTGCCAGAACGAACCGGCCAAAACGCTGTCCGAGGCAGCCAGTGGCGCGAACCTGAAGTGGTACGAAAGCAACGGCACCACCGAACTCAGCGGCGACTTCCGGCCCGGCACGGGCGAAGCGGGCAACAAAACCTACCGCGTTTCGCAGGAATACAACGGTTGCCGCAGCGACCAGGCCGAATTTAGCATCCGGGTAAAACCCCGGCCCGGTGCGCCGGGCGTGAAAAGCGCCGAGTCGGTGTGCCAGAACACGTCGGCTTCCAGCGACCAGTTGCGGGCTGCTGTCACCTCGGGCAACGACCTGCGTTGGTACGAAACCGAACAGGGCGGAGCGGGCAATGGCCAGGTGCCCAACCCGCGCACGGGCAACGCCGGATTGCAAACCTACTTCGTGAGTCAGACTCTCGATGGTTGCGAAGGTCCCCGCGCCAAAGTTGAGCAAGAAATAAAATCGGCCCCGTCGCTGCCCACGGTCGCGACCAACCCCGTGCTACATTGCCTCAACGATGCAGCCTCGACGTTGAGCGCCACGGGCAATCAACTCAAATGGTACCGGCAGGCCAACGGGGGAAACAGCGAGGCCAGCATTTCGATTTCGACTGATCAGGTCCGCACCGACACGTACTACGTCACCCAAACCGGTACTAACGGTTGCGAAAGTGGGCGGCAATCCCTGGAGGTGCGCATCAACCCGAAGTCCGACCCGCCCGGCGTGAGCAATCGGGAGTACTGCCGGAATGACCCGGCCAAACCCCTCTCCGAATTGACCAGCGGTGCCGCAAAGCCAAAGTGGTACGACGACGGCAACGGCAGCGAACTCAACGGCGACTTCCGACCCGGCACGGGCGACGTGGGCAACAAAACCTACCAGGTTACGCAGGAATACAACGGCTGCCGCAGTGACCCGGCCAAATTCAACATCCGGGTAAAAGCCATTCCCGCGGCCCCGGTCACCCAAAAAGCCCCGGACATCTGCCAGTTGGTGCAACGCCCGAACGCCGAAATTTCCGCCTCGGCCCGAGGCGAGGCCCTGCGTTGGTACGAAACCGAACAGGGCGGGGCGGGCAGGGGCCAGGCTCCCAACCCACTTACAGGCAGCGCCGGACAACAAAATTATTTTGTGAGCCAGACGGTCGAAGGTTGCGAAAGCCCCCGGAGTAAAGTCAAGCAAACCGTATTGCCCGCCCCGGCGCTGCCCACGGTCGCGGCCAACCCGGTGCTGCGTTGCCTCAACGAAGCGGTCGCGGTGCTCACGGCCAGCGGTGTTCAACTCAAGTGGTATCGCCAAGCCAATGGGGGAAGCAGCGAACCGGAGATTTCCACCGCCACCGATCAGGTCCGCACCGACACATACTACGTCACCCAAACCGGCACCAACGGCTGCGAAAGCGGGCGGCAATCCGTGGAGGTACGCGTCCTGGCCCGCCCCACCGCGCCCGAGGTGACGGC
>JAJAZB010000293.1 GCA_026785975.1 Cytophagaceae bacterium
GGTCCGCCGCGCAGCTTCCAGTTCGGCGCCGCCTATCGTTTCTGACCTTTCTCTCCTGCCCGGGCCCGGGGGGGGGGGGGGGGGGGGTTTTTGGGGGGGGGGGTTGGGTGGTTGGGCCCGGGTAAAAAAAAAACAAAAAAAAACCCACTCACCACAAACCACTACCCACCAATCGGCTACGTCGTCAATCGCTGTCACCACGCCGAGATTGGGGGCATTCGTCCGGCGTCGATGCCACCCGACGCCCACTGTCTGGCCGAAGAAGGCGTGGTCATTTTTCCGATGAAACTGGTCGAAGGCGGTCAGGTGCGCTGGGAAGAAATGCGCCGGGTGCTTACGTCTGGCCCGTTTCCCACGCGCAACGTCGAAGAAAATCTGGCCGACCTGGCCGCCGCCCTCGCCGCCAATCGCCGGGGCGAACAGGCGGTGCTTGGGTTGGTACACGAACACGGTCAGGAAAAAGTACAGCGGCAAATGCAGGCCGTCCTCGACTACTCCGCCCAGCGAATGCGGGCGCGGCTGGCCCAATTGCCCGAAGGCAACTTGGAGGCCGAAGAGCATCTGGACGACGGGACGAAACTCAAGGTAAATATTCACAACTTTCAACCGCGCGGCGGACCGCTTTCAACTTTCAATCGCGCGGCGAACCGTTTTCAACTTTCAATTGATTTCTCCGGTTCGGCACCCGTCCATCCCGGCAACCTCAACGGCACCGAGGCCATCGTGCAGAGCGTCGTCGTGTACGTATTGCGGGTGTTGCTCAACGAAAACGTGCCGCTCAACGAGGGCTTGCTCGAACCCGTCCGAATTCGGATTCCTGAAAACTCGATTCTGAAACCCGATTTCCCGCCCGATCCGTGGCAGTGTCCCGCCGTTGTGGGTGGTAACGTTGAACTGAGTCAACGGCTTACCGGGCTGCTGCTCAAGGCGTTTGGCATCGCGGCGGGGAGTCAGGGCACGATGAACAACGTGTTGTTCGGTAAGTCGAGCGCGACCCCGGACGCGTTTGGCTACTACGAAACCCTCGGCGGCGGCGGCGGCGCGGGCGAAGGTTTTGCCGGAACATCGGCGGTGCAGCAGCACATGACCAACACCCGCATCACCGATCCCGAGATTCTGGAACACCGCTACCCCGTGCGCCTGCGCCGGTTCGAAATCCGACGCGGTTCGGGCGGAGCGGGGCAGTGGCCCGGCGGCGACGGACTGCGGCGCGAACTGGAATTTCTAGCTCAGGTTGAGTTGTCGGTATTGACCCAACACCGCAACCAGGGACCCTACGGCATGATGGGCGGAGAGCCGGGACAGCCAGGGCGGCAGTGGCTAATTCGGGCCGACGGGCGGATCGAACCGCTGGCTGGCATTGCGGGCGCTACGCTACTCGTGGGCGATAAACTGGTCATTGAAACCCCCGGTGGGGGCGGTTGGGGAACAAAATAAGCAGCCGGAGTGCCGCTGTGGGGTGGGTACGGTTTTTTGTAATAGTACCCGGCAGTATGCTTTTTTGCTAAAATTTTTTCACCCTTACTTCATTGATACGATGATTTTAAAAATGGACCGGATGGCCATTGAGCTACCCTTCCCTAGCAACCCCTCACCCAACGATGCAGCGGCCGTGCAGGAACTCCTCGGTGGAAAATTCGGAGAGATGTCCACGCTGATGAACTACACGTATCAATCGTTCAATTTCCGTGGACGCAACCGTCTGCGCCCATTTTACGACCTGATTTCCAGCATTGCCGGGGAGGAATACGGCCACATCGAGGTGGTATCGTACGCCATCAATCTTTTGCTGACGGGCACCACGACTCGTGGTTCGGACCCGGTACCCGCCCCGCTGGCCATCGGAACCAATGCCCGCAACACGCGGCATTTTATCGCCAGTGGCCAAACGGCGCTGCCGATGGATTCGCACGGCGATTTCTGGACGGGGGCCAATGTATTCAGCAGTGGTAACCTGCGGTTGGATTTGCTACACAACTTTTTCCTCGAATGCGGCGCGCGTGCCAACAAAATGCGGGTGTACGAAATGGTTTCCGACCCCACCGCCCGCACCATGCTGGGGTATCTGCTCGTGCGGGGGGGAGTTCACGTGGTGGCCTACGCCAAAGCCCTCGAAAAATTGACGGGTGTGGAAGTGACCAAGTTGATGCCGATTCCTGATCTGAGCAACGATGCTTTCCCGGAGGCAAAGAAGTTTATGAATGATAAACTGCACCTGAAAATGTTTACGTTCAGCCAGAACGACTACCAGCAAGCGGGGCTTATTTGGAATGGTTCCCACCCCGAAGATGGACAGCCGCTGGAGTTTATAAACGGTAGTCCCGAGGGATTCACCCCGCCAGATCTCGACGAAGAGCCGCAACTCAACGCCCCCGGCGAGGATGGCATCGACCCGGAGATGTTCACGGATATAGCCAGGAAAATGGGCATGAAGTTTTAATCGTTCCGGCTTCGGCTGGATAAAGCGAGGTTGCTGTCTGCGAAAGTGGGCAGCAACCTTTTTTTTGGTTTGGGACCCCTGTTCATTCCTTATTTTTGTCGAAATCGTTTTTACTTTGGCTTGCCAATTACTTCGCATTCAGTAGGCAACGCTTGGTGTTAGTTTAGCATCAGGCACAAAAAATTCTACCCACCTTGACCTCACCCCGGTGATGCATTCCTCTTCACAAGAATTCTTTCACCAAAAACTCCGGCTCGTTGCGTTGACGATAAGCGTTCTCATTTGGGTAAGAATCGATGAAACTGGTTTTGCCCAAAGCCTTCGCTTCGACGGAAAAAAGGACGTTTTGGTGCTCAAAAATTCCGAAAGCGCCCTGACCTCCGATTCGTTCACGATTGAAGCCTGGATCAACTCCGCCGAGTGGTACGAAGCGGCGAATCAGAGTACCATCGTCAGTTCCGAAGATGACCGGTCCTACGCCGGGTTTGTATTCCGTGCCGGGGGGAAGCGGGGCGAAACCGCGCAGTTGAGTTTTAGTTTGGTGATCCGGGGGGCCTGGACCGAAACCCTTTCGCCCCCCCTTGTTAGCCAACAACCGCTGGTACCACGTGGCGGCAGTGGTGGGGCCGGGGTTGGTACAACTCTACGTCGATGGCCAACGCGTGGCGCAATCGGCGGTGCTGTCGGGGTACATTCCGAGTCGGCGGGCGTGGCGGGTGGGGGAAAGCCCGTTCGAGGATCGGCGGCGATTCAAGGGGGCCATCGACGAACTGAGGATTTGGAATAAACCTCGGACGCAGGCTGAAATCCAACGCGACATGACCGCCCTGCTTGAGGGCAACGAGCCGGGGCTGGTGGCGTATTTTCCCATGAATAAAGCAGCGGGAAATGGCCCCCTGAATAAAGTAAACAACGCCGTCACGGGCGAATTTCAACGGAATGAAAGCGATTCCCAGGCACCCGGTTACACCCGGATTTTGAACGACGTCGGCATCGAGCGCATCGACGGCCCCGACGTGTTTACGGCCCGGAAAGGCCCCAGCCGCGTAAAACTGACGGTGCGCAACTACGGAGCGAATGCCGTGAGATTCATTCCTCTGGTGTACGTGCTCAATGGAAAGGAGGTTTGGCGCGATACCCTCCGGCAAACGCTGGAAGCCGGGGTCAGCTACGCCCACAAAACGCTCGTGCCGCTGGATTGCGCGCCCAACGATTCGAGTCAGTTGGCGATTTGCACCGCCCTCCCCACCGACACCTGGGCCAGAAATGACACCGCCCAGGTGCTGTACCGAAAGCCA
>JAJAZB010000294.1 GCA_026785975.1 Cytophagaceae bacterium
ACGTCGCCGTAGCCCCGGTAGTAGAGCGGGCGGCCATCCATCAGTTCGTAAATGAGTACATCGGGAACCGCCTGGGTCGGACGACTTCGGCGCGGCGCGGGGCGGGTACGGGTTAGCATAGTCGGGTGTTGTTTGCGGGTAAGTTACGAATAAGACGGATAATCAATTCCTGAAAACTTCTGGAGAAATGCCGTTTTTGTTCGCCGAAAACTACTCGTTTTCGCCGTCCTCCAGCCGGATGCCTTCCTGCTCCAGGTACGCGCCGATGTTGAACAATTGCCCGTCGAGCAGGCTGATTTCGCGGTGCCAATCCATCGTGATCCAGTCCTGGCCGGTTTCGGCAACGGTCACTTTCCGGGAGTTGGTAAAAATCCAGATTACTTTTTCTACGCCCCAATCGAGCAGTTTCTGCGTTTTCTGGTGGACGTAGTCGGCGTTTTTTTCATCCGTCAAATCAATTTTTACGTCGACTTCAATGGCCACTTTGGGCGGCACGTCCACGTACTGATTATTGATTTTATCGGGGGCCAGGGCCTGGCGTTCGTAGATGTACAAATCGCCGGACAGGTTGTTTTTCTTGCCGAGGTGATTGCCGATTTCATTGGTCAAAAAGTGGTACCGCTGACGACCTACTTTGGTAAACAAGATTTCCAGGAGGTACTGGATGATAAAGGCTTGGAGTCCGCTGGCACCCATAATTTCTTCGGTGGTTTTTTTACCCGTCAACACGTCGCCGTAGCCCCGGTAGTAGAGCGGGCGGCCATCCATCAGTTCGTAAATGAGTACATCGGGAACCGCCTGGGTCGGACGACTTCGGCGCGGCGCGGGGCGGGTACGGGTTAGCATGGTTGGGTGTTATTTGCGGGTAAGTTACGAAAAGGAGGACTTTTCAAAACCCGGCGGCCTGCCCATCTTTTCGGGAATCGCTGGCACCGTGGTAAACCTTGTTTTTAGCATCAAACATAATGGCCTGATAACCACCGTACAAACCATAAGTGTAGCCGAATTTATGCCCCATTCCCATCAGCGCACGGATGGTTTCGTAGGGAAAACCGGATTCTAACGAAATCACGCCGGAATCCACCATTTTCTCTCCGGTTGGTTCGGATGACCCCTGGTGGTCGATGCGTGGGGCGTCGCCCGCCTCCTGCGGGTTCATGCCAAAGTCAACGATATTCATGACAATCTGCACGTGGCCCAGGGGTTGGAAACTGCCCCCCATGACCCCAAAACTCAGGAAAGGCTGCCCATCTTTGGTGACAAACGCCGGAATAATCGTGTGAAACGGCCGCTTGTGGGGCGCGTAGGTGTTGTTTTGTCCTTCGATTAAACTGAACATTTCGCCCCGATTCTGAAACATAAAACCCAATCCCTCGGCAACCATGCCGGAGCCAAACCCCCGGTAATTACTCTGAATCAGCGAAACCATGTTGCCTTCGCCGTCGGCCACGGTCAGGTAAATCGTGTCGCCATCTTTCAACGCCGGATTGCCCGCCTCGATCTTGCTGGCGACCCGGTTGGGGTCGATAAGTTTTTGGCGCTCGGCGGCGTACTCCTTGGAAATGAGCCGGTTGACGGGAATTTTGGCAAAAGCCGGGTCGGCGTAGTATTTGGCGCGATCTTCAAAAGCTACTTTTTTTGCCTCGACAAACAAATGCAGATGTTCGGGACTACCCCAGGGAATTTTGGAAAAATCGTAGGGTTCAAGCAGGTTCAACATTTGCAACACGGTAATTCCCTGGCCGTTAGGTGGTAACTCCCAAACATCGTAGCCCCGATACCTGGTCGACACGGGTTGTACCCAGTCGGAGGTGTGGTCGGCGAGGTCTTTGGCACTCAGAAAACCACCCGATTTTTTCATGAATTGGTCAATGGTTTGGGCGATTTCTCCTTTGTAAAATACATCCCGACCACCCTTCGCAATCTTTTCGAGCGTGTTGGCCAACGCCGGATTTTTAAACAACTCGCCCCGGCTGGGGGCGGCACCGCCCGGCGCGTAGGTACTCATCACGTTGGGCAGTTTGCCAAACCGTGCAATCATGTTGTCCCAGTACCAGGAAGCCTCGTCGTGAACGGGGTAGCCCTCGCGGGCGTAGCGAATGGCGGGCGACAGGATGCGTTCGATGGGCAGTTTACCAAACCGTTTGTGCAGGCTAAACCAGCCATCCACGCAGCCTGGCACCGATACCGGCAGCGGCCCCTGAGCCGGAATGTGCGTGAAACCCCGGCTCTTGAGTTCGCTGAGCGTCAGGGTGTAAGGCGAACGCCCGGAGGCGTTGAGGCCGTAGAGTTTCTTGGTTTTAGCATCCCAAACAATGGCGAACAGGTCGCCCCCGATGCCATTCATGTGCGGTTCGACGACACCTTCCATCGCATTGGCGGCGATGGCCGCGTCGATGGCATTGCCCCCGGCTCGCAAAACGTCAATGGCCGCCTGCGTCGAAAGCGGATGCGAGGTGCAGGCCATGCCGTTTTGGGCCATCACGACGGCTCGCGTGGCAAAGGGTTTGCCAAACAGGCGATCCTGGGCGAGGGAAGGTGAAAACCAAGTGGTCAGAAACCACAAGCTAATTGTACCAAGTGTTGATTTCATAAAAAGGTAGAGGTTAGAGGGTTCGACTTCAATAATTGACGTCACGCAAAAACGTCCTTACTGATACCGCGTCATTGCGAGGAAAGGAACGCAGTGACTGACGAAGCAATCTGCCGAAGCGGGCCAGAATCATTGGTGTACCAGCTTTTCTGGTCTGGCTGCGGCGGCAGATTGCTTCGTTACTCGTTTCACTCACTCCTCGCAATGACGGCTCCCGGCTTAGTCGCGGAACGTCAATTCAGTAGCTCCCCGCCCATTTCCGAACGCCCCATTCGACGGTAGCCAGCAAGAGCAAGACGAAAAACAACCAGCGCAAATTGATCAGTTCGCGGAGTTCTTCGGTGCTGCTCAGTCGGTCGGGCACGTTGCGGCTGAGGAGGTTTTTCTGGAGCGATTGTATCTGGCTGGCGGGGTAGAATTTGCCGCCCGTTTGCTGGGCCAACTGACGGAGTAGATTGAAATCAGCCGTCGTGCTGAGGGCTTCGAGGGGTTCATCCTTAATCACAAATTCCCCCGTGGCCACCTCGGCTTTACCCAGCACGGTGGCCGTGGCGCGGTAACGGTACACACCGGCGGGCAAATCGCTGACCTCAAACCGGGTGCTGCCCGACGTGATGGTGTAATTGTACGAACGAACCCGCGCTCGTTCGTCGGTCAGTGTCAGGGCGATGGGCAGGTCGTAAAGGCGTTCGTAAATGTCGTTGTATGCCTCCGTTTCAAAAGTGACGCGGTCGCCCAGTTGAAACTCGTTTTGCAACGGATACACGCGCAGCTTGCGTTTGTCGTCTTTGGCGGCGATGTACTGCACGACTTTCAGCAAGAGGTCGTCGATGAGTTCCTGTTTTTCGGTCAATGCAAATTCTTCCAGTCGCCACTGCCAAAGCCCTTCGCCGAGCAGCACCGCCCCGCGCTTCTGACCCGTACCCACCACCAGCAGCGGCTTTTGCGTTTGCACGGTACCCACCCGTTGAAACAAAATTGCCTGGGCGTTTGGCAGTAAGCGCACGTCCCCAAACGGCACGGACAGGGGCGGGAGTTTGCGCAGTAATTCGAGCCGTTGGGGGTCGAAATTGAGCAGTTTGAAATTGACATTCAGAAAACCCGTCACCTTGTCGGACTGGCCGGGATTGGAAACCACCTGCACGATGCCGTTGAGGGCATTGAGCGCGGGCGTGTTGGACTGATTACCCAACACAAACAAACACGGCGCACCCGATTCGACCAACCGTTTGGTCCAGGCCTGGGCCGAATTATACAGGTCGGGGAGTTGATGGAGGACGATGAGATCGTATTTTTTGTTGGAAACCGGGGGCGGCGAATTGGGGTTGAACACCTGCACGTCGACCTCGAAATTCTCATTTTTCTCCAACATCGCCCGGAGCGCTTTCACGTCGGGATGGGGGGTGAGGGCCGCCAGCAGGATTTTTTCCTTGCCGTCGATCACGTCGATGTACACGTCCTGCCGGTTGTTGCGGGTCGTAAATTCGCCACCCAACGGGATGGCCTCGATGGTGTAATGTTGAAGACCTTTTTGCTTGGCCGTGGTGCTGAAGGTCAGCGGGAGCAAGGTTTGATTTGGCCCAAACGTAACGATTTTCTGGTCTAAAACGGCGGTTCCCTGACGCAGTTGCAAGCGGGTACTTTGCCCCGGGAAACCGTACGCCAACACGTCGGCACTCACGGGAAACTGGTTGCCCAAATAAGCAATTTTGTTGGCGTAGACTGATTTCAGGGCGACATCGCGTTTGGGCAACGTATCGCCCACGCCGAGGGTTTGGATGGCAAAGGGGTACGTGCCATACGTGGGCGAAGTACCCTGATTGACGATGCCATCGGAGAGCAGTACCACGTCGGTGAGGTTGCGGCCTTCGTAGGTGGTGCGAATCCGGCTGAGCAGGTTGCTGAGGTTGGTCGTGCGGGCGTTGAAGCGCACCGAGTCGAGTGCGACCGCCTGTTCGTTGTTGAGCGTTTGAATTTCAACCGAGTAGCCCTCGCCCGAAAGGGCTTCCTGGACGGCCTTCAGCCCCGCCCTCAACCGATTTCCGGCGGCCCCGACCGATTGAGAATTATCAATCGCCAGAACGACGGTCTTTTTTTCAACGCTGGTTTTCGTTTGTTTCAAAAAAATGCCCAGCAATAAAAAGCAGAGGCCACTCACCAACAGAAAACGCAGCGCCGACAGCGAAAGGTTGAGTTGCCTGCCCCAGGGCGCGTTTTTCTGGTACAACAAAAAAGCGTACGCCCCGCCCACCAACAGGCAGAGCGGCAAGTACCACGGCGACGATTGAAGGAGAAAGTCGGTGTTCAAATCAATGATTGAATGAAAGAATGACTGAATAGTGAAGGAATGATTGAAGGCGGGCAAGGAGTGAAATGTCTTTTATTCAGTCATTCACTCATTCTTTCATTCAATCATTGATTACGTTAACATTCCCCCATCGACCTGCAAAACCTGGCCGCTGATGTAGCGGGAGAGGTCGCTGGCCAGGAAAATGCAGGCGTCGGCGACTTCGTTGGCCTGCCCGGCGCGTTTCATGGGGATGGAATTTAGCCAGTCCTGCAACGCTTTTTCGTTGACTTCGCCGGTCATTTCGGTTTCGATAAAACCCGGCGCAATGGCGTTGGAGCGGATGTTGCGGCTACCCAATTCGAGCGCCACCGACTTGGTGAAGCCAATGATGCCCGCTTTGGAGGCCGCGTAATTGGCTTGCCCGGCGTTGCCCCGAATCCCGACCACCGACGTTAAATTGATAATCGAGCCACTTTTTGCCTTCATCATCGGGCGGGTCACGGCTTTAGTTAGGTTGAAAACCGACTTCAGATTCACCCGGATTACCTCGTCCCAGGATTCTTCGCTCATGCGCATCAGCAGGCCGTCGCGGGTAATACCGGCATTGTTGACGAGCACATCAATCGTGCCGAAATCGGCTAAAACCTGACTGGCCAATGCTTCGGCAGCCTGGTAATCGGCGGCGTCTGACTGATAGCCTTTTACCTTAACGCCAAACTGGGCCAGTTCTGTTTCGAGGGCTTGTGCTTTTTCAACGCTTGAAAGATAGGTGAACGCAACGGCGGCGCCTTCCTGGGCAAACCGGGTGGCGATGGCCCGCCCGATGCCCCGCGATGCGCCGGTGATGAGCGCGACTTTTCCGGAAAGTAATGACATTCAAAAAATGGATTGATGAATCGAAGCGTCAAAAATAGCGAATGCGGGTGGTTGAGCAACCGAATAAAAAGAACAGGCTGAACCCGGAATCATTGCGAGACGGCGAGTGCCTAATTCACCACTACCGCACGTTTCATTTTGAAGGAAACAAAACTGAGATAAATGGCATCGCCAGAGCGATTTGGGTGTAGGCCTGGAAGAGATTCAAGGCGGACTGAGATAAAACCGGTGGGCGGCAAGGCTCAAAAAAACCGGTTCGGAAATTTCCGAACCGGTTGAGGGAGAGGGATGAAGTAGGGCGGGATCAGTTGCGCTTCGCAGGTTGATTTTTAGCTGTCGCTTTTGGAGCCGCTGCCGTTTGTTTTTTCTCGTTGTCGGCCCGGAAGGCCCGGATATAAACAACAATTTCCTGTAAATATCGGAGTTTGCCTTCCAGCAAATCCGGTCGGGTACTATTGGGTTTGCCGTCTTTAAGAACACATACCTTCGGGTCGAGCAGGGCGTAGGTGTAAAAAGCACTGGTCATCACCTTTTTCATGTCCATGGCCTTCTCGTAAGCGAAGACGGTTTGGAGCACCAATTCCTCGTTTTTAGGCGTGGTGGGGTACAGGTTAATCATGAACCAGAATGCTTTTTTCAACTCCATCTGCTTGAGGTAGGCCAGGGTAGGCGGCCAGGTAAATTCGGTTGGGTAGAGCGATTTACGGTACTCCGGATCGCGGGCGATGTGACGAACTTCCTCGCTGATTTTGAGCGAATCTTTATCCAGTTTCACGCCTGGCTGAGTCAGGTCGTCGTACCACTTGTTCCAGTACACGAGGCTGGCGCGGGTGGTATCGAATCGGGGATGGTGGGCGGGTTGGCCCGAACTGGCCAACCCGCTGAGTACACCAAGTAGGAGGAGCAGGCAGGTTCTCATTTTTTGCTTGAAGCTACGGCTTTCTTTTCCCGTTGGGCCGGGGTGTCGGACGGGCGGTTGAGACGTATTTCCAGAGCAGTCAGGCGGGCATCCACGCCATCGAGTTTTTCCTGCTGCTTCTTGATGAGTTTCATGTAGTCGCCGTTGTGAACGCCCACCAGCGTGTTTACCGCTTTGGGTCCAGCCTTGAGGTTGGCTTCCCAGGCACGGCCCACCACCAGGCGGAAGTCGTCGGCGGTCATGTCGGCGGGGCTAACGGCGACACCGTATCCGGTGATATTACTTTTGGCGACGATGTAATCACCCGTTTTAACCGGACCCATCACTTTAACGGGAATCTGACCCATGAAAGCGATTTTGTTGCCCAAGCCTTTTTTTCCGGCGGGCGGCGTGTTGCCGAGCACGATGGGCCGGTACGACACCGCCATGATCTGCTCCGCATCCCGGAGATCTTTCGTGATTTTGCCGCCTTTCACGCCCACAATGTCACCCGAGCTGATGCGTTCGTCGGGGTTGCTGCGCTCAAGCCACTCGGCGTAGTCGCCGTGGCCCGACGCATACTCCACGCCGATGCTGTTGTAGGCGTCGGCCAGGTTGGCAAATTCAGAAAATACACTCAGGATATCCTTGACAATGTCGAGGCCGATCAAAGCGGCGGTCAGATTGGTCAGGTAAAGACCATCGATGTAATCGGCACTGAAATTACTCACCGATTGCGCCCGGATGGCCCCGAGGTTACGGTCATTTTTGTCGTTGAAGGCAATAAACTCGTTTTTCTTGGTCAGCGAGTTGGTTACGTCCGTTGCACTCAATACGGGTAAGGTCATGGTAGGGAAGCCGAAATCGGGAATATTGGGAATTTTCGGAAGTATTGTAAACGAGGGGAGGAGGGTGATAGCGGGTAAACCGTAAGGCCCAATTTTGTAGCTGGGAATGTTGGGTAATGGATCTGGCAAACCAAAACCCGGAAACACGGTTACTTCCGGAATAATTTGTGAGGCGGGGATTTTCACTTCGGGAAAACTCACGGGCAAGCCCAACGAAGAATTGATTTTATCAATAATGACATTGGTAATGCTGATGGTTGAACCGACAATCAGCCCACCGGGGGCCAGGCTGGCCAAATCCGATACCTGGAACGATTTGCCGTTATAAATCCAGCCTCTGATGACCTCGATTTGCAGATCCAATTGCTGAATGTTGGGCGCAATGACCTCCAGGTACGCGCTGCCGTTCCAGGCCGGGTGGGTTTTACCAAGCTTGATTTTCAACCCATCGCCATCGCCGCCGTTCGTGTTTTTAAATGTGGCTACGTACCCGTCCACCGAGTGCGTCAGGGCCAGAGAATTTTTCATGGTCGTGGCTCCGTCGACGTTCAGGGTAGTGTTCAGATCAGTTGCGCCGTCAACCACCAATTTGCTTTTCAGGGTTGCGTCACCATCCACGGTCATCGTACCGTCAACTTCTTCATTGCCACCTACGAATAGGTTTTTGCCAATCCCTACCCCTCCGACTACTTTCAGCGCACCTGTTGTCGTGCTCGTTGACTGGGTACCGTCGGAAATACTGAGCGCGCCACCAAAGGAACTACTCCCACCGAAATTAGCCGTTCCGCCCACGTTCAGGTTCTGGCCAATTCCCGCGCCACCCGTCACGACCAGCGCGCCTGTCGTCGAGTTGGTTGATTGGGTGTTGTTGAGCACTTTGGTCACTCAGTCGACGTTCAGTGTGCTCTTCAGCGTAGCCGCGCCATCGACATTCAGGGTATTAAGTACTCGGACATATTTAATGCGAATCAAGGGTTGAAAATGGGC